>CAYSZN010000056.1:0-7007 GCA_964435425.1 uncultured Akkermansia sp.
ACCAGCTCGACATCCGCGTCGCTCGCCTCGCAGATCTCGGCGATGGCGTTGATGTAGGAGATCTTGAGGGCGAGGAAGGAGTTGGCGGCGTGCTTGATCAGCTCCGCGCTGTTGATGTCGGTGACGAGAAGCGGGGCGACGAAGGGCTCGTAGACCTTCTTCATCAGGGCGGAGGCCCGGTCGCTGTTCGATCCGAAGACGATCCGGTCGGGCTTCATCAGGTCGGCGACGGCGGAGCCCTCGCGGAGGAACTCTGGATTCGAGACCACGTCGAACTCGGCATCGGGGGCGTAGCGCTGGATGGTCTCGGCGACCTTCTCCCCGGTCTTGACCGGGACCGTCGACTTGTCGACGACGACCTTGTAGCTCTTGATGCAGGGAGCGATCTCGCGGGCCACCTTCTCGATGAACTTCAGATCGACGGAGCCATCCGGGTTCGGCGGCGTCGGCACGGCGATGAAGACGACGTCGCCGTGGTCGACGCCTTCCTCGGTGCTGGTCGTGAACGACAGGCGTCCGGCCGCGACGTTCTGGGCCACGAGATCGGCGAGACCGGGCTCGTAGATCGGAATTTCCCCGCGGAGCAGCGTTTCGATCTTCCTGGCGTCGTTGTCGACGCACATCACGTCATGCCCCACCTCGGCAAAGCAGGCGCCAGTGGTCAGGCCGACGTATCCGGAACCGATAATGGTCAATTTCATCAGAGGACAAAGGGTGTAGTTCTTAGGTGTTGGGGAGGCAAGTGGCGTTTTCCCGACAGATGCACCGACCGGCAGCGGGAACCGGGAAGCTTCCAAGTTGGTGGAGATTCCTGCCGTTCAGTTCTCGGCACCGAGAGTGCCGGGTTGGAAATCGACCGGCAGTCTCATTTTCGGGAAGGCCTTGAGGGTCAGGCTGAGGATCACGCCATATTCGTTCTCGCGGTCCCTGTTGTCGCGGATGATCGTGCCCAGGCTCGCCGTCCAGCTGGCGAGGTCGCGGTGGATGCTGTACTGCTGGTATTCGAGCGTGCCGTCGTCGGCTTCGAAGCGGTGGGCGGTGCTGAAGCCCCAGTTGTCGCTCAGGCGCGTGTAGGTGGTGACGGAGTAGAGGTCAGCGTTCTCGAAAAAGGGATGGTCGTTGATGAAGTAGTGACCGATCCCGAACTCGAACCAGTCGGACGGCATGAACGTGATCCGGGAATTCAGCTCGGTGAAGTCAAGCGTGTCGTCGAGGAGCGGCACCTGGGCCGTGGTGGAGGCGGCCAGCCAGGGGAGGGGGCGCCATTCGACGTCGGTGAAGAAGTTCGAGAAGTTGCGGTTGAATTCGGGATCCTCGAGATAGGCATCGAAGTAGTTGTTCAGCGAGAGCCATTCGTAGGAAAGGCCGTTGCGCTTCGTGTACCAGCGATTCGAGACTCCGGCCCGGACGACCTGCCAGTCGCGGAGGTCGTCGACCGCCGTGAAGAGGGGCATGTCGATGGGACGCAGGCGCGTCGTGGAGGTGAGCCGGTCGATGGGCGAGAAGCGGCCTGTGAGATCGTTCGTGCTGACCATCGAGAAGTTCACATAGGGGCGCACGACATGCATGAGCCCGTTCAGGCCAAGCATGCGGTTCACGATGTGCGGAGACTTCTTCGACATCTTGAAGGAGAGATCCACCCCGGCGTGGACGCTGGTCCGGTCGAGAGAGCCAAAGCCGGGGATGTCGAAGTTCGAGTAGTTCGTGTAGCCCGCGCCCGCCCTCGGCACGACGTCGAGGAAGCCCATCTGGGTTGGGAAGAGGAACTCGTGGTAGGTGTGGAAGCGGTGGTAGCCGCTGGGATCGACGGCTCCGGCAAGGATGGAGGCGTCGTCGAGCTCCTCGTCGAGGATGCCGTAGGAGGTGAGACCGTCGTAGAAGAAGCCGGTGTCGCCGATCGGCGTGCGGATGATGTCGATGGCGAGCTCGGGAGCGCGGGTGTCGGTCTGGAAGAACTCGTTGAACTGGAAGCGTCCGGTCAGCGAGACCTCGCCTTGGGCGAAGAGCTTGTTCAAATTGATGAGATTGTCGGGCTTCGGATCGACGCGGAACTCCGAGGGGAAGAAATCCTCGTAGAAGTAGGCATCGCTGAACTTGTTGATGTCGAAGTCGAGATAGAAGGATTCGTCGTCGGTGCCGGGAATGTAGACCCGGTGCTGGAAGTTGATCCGGTAGCGCTCGCTTTCGGTGATGTTCCTGCGTTTCCGCCCGTTGAATCCCATCTCGGGATTGTCGTCGTCGGCGTAGTAGAGCTTGAGCCGTCCGATGTTCTCGTTGTGCTTGAACTTGCGGTCGAAGAATTCGACGCCTCCCGCGGCCCCGCGCTCCGAGCGATAGTCGATGTGGGCGTGGGCATGGTGGTTCTCCCCCACCATGAAGCCGTAGCGGTTCAGGAGGAAGCCGCCCCAGGCCGAGTTCCATCCCGGCGTGAAGTAGTAGCCCAGCTCCTCGTCCATCGGCTGGACGAAATAGGGGAACCAGAACACCGGGACGCTGCCGATGTGGACCTTTGCCCCATGCATGACGATCTTGTCGTCGGGGTGGATCTCCAGCTTCTTCACCTTGACGTGGAAGTTCGGATTCTCCGCGTCGTGCGTGGTGAAAGTCGCGTCGGTGAGGAGAATGGGGCCTCCGGTCTCCTCCTCGGGGCGCTGCACGTTCTCGGAGGTGTAGTAGATCGGCTCGAGCGCGCTCTTGAGCTGGCTCGTCGTCATTTCGCCGGTATGGATGTTGTAGATGATCTCCTCGGCGTCGACGACCTGGCCGTCCTTGAAGATGCGGACATTGTCGCGGGCGAAGACGTTGCCGGACGACTGGTGGAACTCGATCTGGTCGGCCTGGATGGTCACGTCGCCGTAGGTCACGACCACATCCCCGTAGGCTTTGGCGATGCCCAGATTCTGGTCGTAGTCGCTGAAGTCGCTCTTGATGTCGAGATTCAGCTTGTCGGCGCCGCCCGACGAAGTGCCCTGGCCGAGGGACGGGTGGACGAGGGCGGTGGAGAGGATCAGAAAGACGGCTACAGCCAGCGATCCGGCGCGCAGCGGACGCCGGATGGGTGTCGGGGTGGACGGACTGGAGCGATCGGAGATCAAGGGAACGAAATCAGTTTGGGGTGGTCGGCGCGGAACCCGACTCACCGCCTTTCATTTACTCGCATCCAGCCAAAAGACCAATGAAAAATTCAAGCATCGGAGGCATTCGGTTAAGATGTCTTAACTATGTTTCAAGAGGTTCGACTGCTTCGGCCACCACGGATGCAGAGTCCTTTTTTCGATTCCTGTCGTAAAAAATCATAGAATTTGGAAACGGAGGCAGGGAGAGGGCGTTCGCTGGCGGCGCTGAGAACATCCGCCAACTGGGACGGACCGTGGTAGACCTCGCGGAAGGCGTCCTTGATGAGATTCCGCTCCTCCTGCGAGAACCCGGCCCTTCTCAGTCCAATGGAGTTGATTCCGATGACGACATTGAGATCCGCTCCGACGACGTAGGGAGGGAGGTCGAGCGAGAAGCCCGAATTGCCCTGGGTCATGACGAAGTCTCCGATGCGGACGAACTGGTGGAAGGCGGAGGCCCCGCCCAGAAAGCATTGGTCGCCGAGGCTGACATGGCCGCCGAGGAGGACATTGTTCGCCAAGGTGTTGCGGTGGCCGACGGTGCAGTCGTGTCCGACGTGGGCGCCGGCCATCAGGTAGTTCTCGTCTCCGATCACGGTGCATCCTCCCGCATGGATGGAGCGGTGGACGGTGGCGTGCTCCCGGAAGACGTTGCCGTTTCCGATGTCGATGCCCGAGCGGATGCTCCGGTCGAAGCCCCGGAATTGAGGGTCCGTTCCCAGCAGCGCGCCAGCCCCAACGAAGCAGTCCGCTCCCAGCCGTGTCCCCGAGCGGATCTGGGCTGCCCCCTCGATCACGCAGCGGTCGCCGATACGGGTCCCGGCCTCGACGACGGCGAAGGGTCCGATTTCGACGTGTTCGCCAAGTTCCGCTTCGGAGGAGACGAGCGCATGGGAATGGATGGCCATGGAGAAAAGGGGGAGGGTGCGGAAGGCTGCGTTGTCGGACGGAAGACAATGGCCGCAAAAAGGCGCGGAAGACGCCAAAAAATGAAGCTGTTTTTGCGCTTTTTGCGACTTTTCGCAGCAGTGCTGTATTTCCCGAACTCTTTGGTGAATTCACTTGTGCTTGACGGAGCTAGATCAGCCCTGCTTCGCGGAAGCTGAAATAGGGAGCCTCCGAGCGTCGGGAGGACACGCTGCCGACGATGAGGTGGTCGGCGAGCTCGATTCCCACGGCGTCGCAGGCTCCCTTGAGGCGCCGCGTCGTCTCGAAGTCGGATTTGCTCGGGGAGGGATCGCCGGAGGGATGGTTGTGGACGAGGACGATGGCATGGGCGGAATGGCTGATCGCGCGACGGAGAATTTCGGAAGGGTTCGCGAAGGACTCGCTGCCCGTGCCTCGGAAGATCTCGTCGGTCTGGAGGAGGCGCTTGCGGTGGTTGAGCATCACGACGCGGACGGACTCCTGGGTGAGCCGCTGCATCTCGCTCCCCATCAGGGCGAAGACATCCTCGGGGCATTCGATGGGCTGCTCGTGGTAGGGCTCCTTGGCGAGGCGGTGGCCGAACTCGAAGATGGCGGCGAGCTGGGACGCTTTGGCGGGCCCCACTCCGGGGATCCGGAGCAAATCCTCCATCGAGGCCCGGGAGAGCTGGCGCAGGCTGCCGAAGCGGGCGATCATCTCGCGGCCGAGCTCGATCGCGCTGACTCCTGCCCGTCCCGTGCCGAAGAAGACGGCGAGGAGCTCCGCGTCGCTCAGCGACGAGGGGCCGCGCTCGAACAGTTTCTCGCGGGGACGTTCGTCTTCGGGAATTTCCTTGATCCGCATGGCGTTGCTTCGGGCCATCCTGCGATGGCTTTGCGGGGCACGCAATGGTTTTTCCCGGTTGCGGGAGCGGGATTGTCCGGGAAATTCCGGCCTTGCCCAATACGATTCAATCAAGAGGGGTTTCAACCACGAATTACACGGATGAACACGGATTGAGGAGTCCGTAAGAAGCTGATTTTTAGATGATTGTATTTTCTGAACCCGTGTAGCCTGTGCCATCCGTGGTCCAACCCTCTTCCTTGTCAGCGTCAATCAACCGCATTGGGCCTTGCCCGTACCGATGAAAGTCCCCACCATTGCCGCCATCGCCACTCCTCCTGGAACGGGGGCGGTGGCGATGGTCCGGCTGAGCGGGCCGGAGGCCAAAGCGGTCGTCGGCAGCCGGTTCGACGGCAGGAATCCATCGGACTGGGAGCCCCGCCGCCAGCATTTCGGAAAGATCGTCGATTCGGCGGGCCAGTGGGTCGACGAGGTGCTGCTGACCTGGTTCCCGGGGCCGCGCAGCTTCACTGGGGAAGACGTCGTCGAGATCGGCTGCCATGGCGGAGCCCTCGTGACCCGCAGGATTCTCGAGACCCTCTTCGAGGGCGGGGCGGAGCCTGCCGCGCCCGGCGAGTTCTCGCAGCGCGCCTTCCTCAACGGCCGCCTCGACCTCACTCAGGCCGAGGCGATCATGGACCTCATCTCCGCACGGACCGATCTCGCGCTGAAGGCGGCGGGAGAGCAGTTGGAGGGGCGGCTGGGAAAGGAGATCGAAGCGATCCGCCTCGACCTCGTCGCGCTGCTCGCCCATGTCGAGGCCTGGATCGACTTTCCCGAGGAGGATATTGAGCCCGACTCCCTTTCCTCCCTGCTCGGTCGGCTGGATGGCATCGCCGTCCGGCTCGACGCGCTGCTGTCCACCGCCGCGCAGGGGCGCATCCTCCGCGAGGGGGTGCGGACCGTGATCTGCGGCCCGCCCAACGCTGGAAAGTCGAGCCTGCTCAATGCTCTGCTCGGCTACGACCGGGCGATCGTGAGCGATCTGGCCGGCACGACGCGCGACACGATCGAGGAGTTCATCAACCTCGGCGGCATTCCCTTGCGGCTCGTCGACACCGCCGGCATCCGGGAGACGGACAGCCCCGTCGAGGAGGAGGGCATCGGACGGACCCGGGCGCAGATGGCCGGTGCGGACCTGGTTCTGCTCGTCGTCGATGCGGCCGATAGCGCTTCCGCCGCAGCGGCGCTAGAACTTCCCGAAGGTCCCCGAACCGTCCGTATTCTGAACAAGTCGGACCTGCCCCGCCATCCCGACTGGGATGGCGTCGAGGGCCTCTCTGTCTCCTGCCGGGACGATGGCTCCGTCGCCGCGTTGCGGGAACAATTGCACGCGGTCCTCGTGGAGGGAACGGGGCTGGCCGCCGCGAATCTCACCTCGGTCAACGCCCGGCACCAGCACTGCCTGAAACGCGCCCGGAAGGACCTTGCGGCGGCCCGCGAGGCGTTGGCCTCCGGCAGTTCCCCCGAATTCGCCGCGACGGATCTGAGGGCTGCCCTCGAAGCGGTGGGCGAGGTGGTCGGACGGACCGACGTCGAGGAGATTCTTGGCGAGATCTTCTCCAGCTTCTGCATTGGGAAATGAGAAAATCAGAGCCCCTCCGCCCGCCGCTTTGGAGCGCAAGGGTAGCCCTGACCGGCCCGGTCAGGGAAGGAACGTCGTTAGGACGCCCGATTGGCCGCGCGGGCCGCACGGCCCTACCGTTGCCCCGCGGCAAGATTATTCTTCGCTGACTTCTCCCGGGGCGGTCGACGATGGCCGGAGATGATAGGCTTCTCTGTGTCCTGTTTTTGGTTTTGGAAAGCCCAAGGAGGGCCGCCAGGAATGTTAGCCCTCCTTGGACGTCGGCGGCATCAGATCGAAATCCGAAATCATGACGCCGGAAGTATAGCGGTGGCCCCCGTGTGCCGAAGTGTGGAATCGGAAATCACGTTCCCGAAGCGAGCTGGGAGAGTGGGAATCGCGCGGCGGCGTCTTGGAGCGCGGCGGTCTTCCGCCGCCTTGGGGGAGGAGGCTGCTTTTCCCTTGCCGCTGTGAGCGCGTCTCCCACCGCCAAACCCGTTGCGAGTTTGCCGCTGCCG
>CAYSZN010000056.1:7107-11025 GCA_964435425.1 uncultured Akkermansia sp.
CCTGGCGGAACGTCGGGCTTCCCCTCCACTTGTCGGAGCGACCTCCAAGGGCGGAGGAAACGTAGCCGGGGGGGATCCACCGAAAAGTGAAAAAGCGGCGATCCTGCCCGGAACGTGGTTCCGGAGGACGCCGCTTTTTCGCAGGCTTCGCCTCGGATGGGCTCAGCCGAAGAGTTCGGTGACCGGCTTGCCCTTGTTCGCGAAGGTGAAGGGGCGTTGCGTCGGGGAGTAAACCGTCTCCTCCAGATTCAGGCCCAGTCCGTGGCCGATCGTCGCGAGGAAATCCTGAGGCTTGACCGGGTTCGCCTTCACTTTCTTGGCGGCACCGTCGGTTTCCCCGTAGACCGTGCCTCCCTTGATGCCGCCGCCGGCGAGGACGCAGGAATAGGCCGCCGGATAGTGGTCGCGACCGGAATTCATGTTGATGTCCGGAGTACGTCCGAATTCCGTGCCCACGGCGATGAGGGTCGATTGGAGAAGCCCACGGGAATCGAGATCCTTGATGAGGGCGGCGAGCGCCTTGTCGAATTCGGGCAGGCGGTTGGATGTGCCCGTGTCGATGTCCAGGTGCATGTCCCAGCCGCCCGAGACGATTTCGACGACGCGCACGCCGTTCTCGATGAGACGGCGGGCGAGGAGACATCCTTGCCCGAAGCGGTTCTCTCCGTAGTCGGCGGCATTGGATTCGCCGGAGATGTCGAAGGCGTCGAGCTCGCTGCTGTTGAGCAGGTCGTTGGCCTGCCGGTAGTATTCGACGTAGGAGCTGGGACCGCTGTACTTGAACTTGTCGGCGAACTGCTGGCCGAGCTTCTGCGCCATCTCCATACGGCGGGAGAAGCGCTCGCCTTCGACGATGAGTTCGGTGTTCGGCACGCCGCCGGCCGGGTTTGCGATGGGCAGAGGGCTGAGGTCGGGCTCCATGAAGCCGGCATTCGAGGTGCTTTCTCCGATGAGGACGGAATCGGGCAGGATCTTGCCCCTCTTGCCGAGCAGCTTCTGCACCCATGGGCCGACCGTCGGGTGGACGATGGTGGCGATCTTCTCGTAGCCGGTCCGCATGATGTACTCGCCCTGCTCGTGCGCGCCCTGCGTCGAGCTCATCGAGTTGATCACGGCGAGCTTGTCGGCGACCTTCGAGAGTTCGGTCAGGTGCATGCCGAACTTCATGTTGTCGACCTTGGTGTCGATCATCTCGGTCGGCCCCATCACCGACTTGTTCTTCTTCGGATCGAAGGTGTCGAGGTGGGTCATCCCCCCGGCGAGGTAGATGTAGATGAGGCTCTTGGCCTTGCCGTTCTCCTGGGCTTTGAAGTTGCGGGGAAGGAAGGGGACGCTGAGGCTGAGCCCGAAGGACAGCTTCGCCGTCATCTCCATGAAGTAGCGGCGGCTGAACGGATCGTTTCCGGCGAGTTCGGCGATGTGCATGGCTGGTGGCGTTGGGAGTTTCTAGGGCTGTACGGTGCAGGGGCGGGGATTCACTGGATGTAGAGGAATTCGGGGCTGTTCATCAGAGCCCAGGCGAGGTCGCTGATGCCTTCGTCTCCGTAGTCCTCCATCATGCCGACTCCGAGGTCGAGCTCCTCCTTGCTGGGGAAGCGGTTGAGGAGGGTGAAGAAGACGCCGCGGACCTTGTCGTCCGGTCCGTCGAGCGCCTCGAGATCGGCGACGACCTTGGAGGAGGCGCCGGTGAGCTTCCGCGTGACCGTTCCGTTCATCAGCGCGAGCACCTGCGGGACGGAGCCGTCGTAGTTGTGCTCGTCGGTGACGCGGCGGTCGGACTGCCCGAAGGTGTCGAGCATCGAGGCGGCCGGAGCGGGCTGGGGCAGTTCGGAGGCGCGCAGCTCGGTGTCGGTGACCTTGACCGGAGAGCTGCCGCCATCGCCGACCATGGCCATGCTCGAGCCTCCTCCTCGGAGTTCCTCCCACATCTGGTAGTGGTTCCAGACTTCGTCGTTCGAGGCGGTGTTGAAGTCGACGTTGAGGATCTTCTTGTAGAACGAGCCGTCGCCGCCGGTCTTCTTGTCGATGTCGGTTCCGTGGGCGAGGACCATCATGGAGTCCCACGCCTGTTCGGCACGCATCCGGCGCAGCACCGGGCCGGCGAAGTAGTAGGGCTTGCTCGTGTCGGGCTCCTCCGCCGTGGCAATGGACTGGTAGGCCCGAGTGTTGTAGAGGATGCGCATGAACTCGCGCAGGTCGTAGTTCACCCGCTGCATCTCGCGAGTGAGGTAGGCGAGCACTTCGGGCTGGCTGGCCCGCTTGATCATGTCGTCGTTGAAGTCGTTGACCGGCTCGATGACGCCCCGTCCGAAGGCCCGGCCCCACATGCGGTTGGCGATGACGAGGGCGAAACGGGGATTCTCGGGGGCAGTAAGCCAGTCGGCGACGGCCTGGCGGCGGGTCTTGCCGCCCATCTTCGCCGACGCTCCGATGAGGGTCCGCGGGTTGGCGACCTGACCGGGCTTGCCACCTTGGCCGATGAAGTCATGCGGAAGCACCGTCTCCAGAGCCTTGTTGTCGGTGAGATTCCAGCCCAGGGCGCTCACGAAGAAGCGGAACTGCTGGTCCCGCAGGTCGCCCGGCCGGATGCCCCTGTTGGCCTCGGCCCACTTCTCGAAGCTGTTCTTCCAGCCCGCGGGCGCGTTGGGCATCTCGATCGAGCCTCCGCCCATCATGGAACTGGCCCCGCCGTAGCGGAGGGACCGCTGCGTGTTGCCGAAGAAGGCGGCCATCTCGTAGAAGTCGCCCTGGGTCCACTCGTCGAAGGGGTGGTCGTGGCACTGTGCGCAGGAGATGTCGATGCCGAGCATGATCTGTCCGAAGTTCGCGAAGGCATCGAACTCCATCCCCGTGTCGCGGAGGAGGAAGCCGGAGGCCGGATTCTGGCCAACGTTGCCCTCGGCGGTGATCATCGCGGTGACGATCTCATGGTAGGGCTTGTTCGCCTTGAGCTGCTCGCGCCACCAGTGGACGTAGGGGTCCATGCGGACGCCGTTGTCGAAGTCGCTGGCATGGACCCGGTACATGTCGGCGAAGTAGTTGAAGAGGTTCGACGCGAAGCCGGGGGAGAGGAGCAGCTCGTCGATGAGGGCCTCGCGCTTGTCGGGGCGGGCGTTTTCGGCGAAGCGGAGGAATTCCTCGCGGGTGGGGATGCGCCCGGCGATGTCGAGGTAGACCCGGCGGACGAAGAGGTCGTCGGGCAGCGGCTCGTTGAAGGAGGTGAAGCCGTTCTTCTTCAGGGCGGTCGCCAGCAAGGTGTCGATCTGCCGTGCCGAGGCCTTCGTGAAGCTGTCGTCGCCGATTTTCGCGAGGCGCTCGGCCGCCTCCTGGTCGGCCTTGATGAACTTGTCCTTGTGGACGACCACCTGGTTGCCGTTCTGGAGCTTGAACTTGTAGTTCTCGCCTTCGATGCCGAGGAAGATGGCCTGGAGCGGCTTGCCATCGACGCTGGTCCAAGTTCTGGCCTCGGCCGAGGGAACCAGAGCCGCCATTGCCAGGGCGAGCGATCCGAACCGGAGAAGAGAAGATCGGGTGTTCATGGAGAGAGTGGAAGAATAGGGGTTCTAATTGTTCATATCGGGAACAGCCCCGAACGTCACGACAAATTTCGGAAATCTTTCGAAAACCCGATCATTCGAAGAGTTTTCCGCCATTCGCTGCGTTGGCAGGAGAGGGAGGAAGGCGCTACCGGAGCAGGCCGCTGCGGTGGGTGGAAAGGAATTGGAGATGCTGCTCCACCTGGTCCCGGTCGGGGAGCGGGTCCTGGGTGCCGGCTCCGAGAGTGGCGAGGGCTCCGGCGCAGTTGGCGGCTCGGAGCGCGCTTTCCAAAGGCTCTCCCTGGGCGATCCGGGCAGTGAAGCAGCCCACGAAGGCATCGCCCGCCCCCATCGTGTCGACCGGCAGGACGGACAGCACGGG
>CAYSZN010000057.1:0-11025 GCA_964435425.1 uncultured Akkermansia sp.
ACCACCGCCCTCACCGCCCCCGTGCCCGACGCCAAGGCCGTCGTCGCCCTGCCGCCGGGCTCGGAGGTCCGCCTTCTCCAATCCTCCGGCCCATGGAGCTACGTCGAAATCCCCGGCGACCTCCGCGGCTGGGTCCGCAGCGAAACCGTCGTCTCCGTCTGGCCCATTCCATCCACCACCCCCGTTCCATGACCTTCCGACTCCCTCTCTTCGCCCTCGCCCTTCTCTCCACCCAGGTCCAGGCCGCCCCTCCCGAACGCCTCGTCATCGGGGCCGAAGCGGGGAAAGGACTTGCCATCGTCGATCCCGGCGATGGAAACAAAGTCCTCTGGCACCATCCGCTCGGCGCGGTTCACGACCTGCATCTCCTTCCGAACGGCCATTTCCTCACTCAGGACGGCTGGCCCCGCGTGATCGAGCTGAACCTCGCCAAGGAGATCGTCTGGGAATACGACGCCACCCGCACGAACCGCCGCGAAGGCGACGGCAAGGTCGAGATCCACGCCTACCAGCGCCTCGCCGACGGCAGCACCCTGATCGCCGAATCCGGCCCCGGCCGGCTCATCGAAGTGTCCCCTGACAAGAACCTCCTGCGGGAATTCCCCTTCGTCGTCTCGAAGTCCTCGCCCCATTCCGACACCCGCCTCGTCCGCCGCCTCGTCAACGGGCATACCCTCGTCGCCCACGAAGCCGACCAGATCGTGAAGGAATACGACGCCACCGGCAAGGTCGTGTGGGAGTTCCCCATCCCCCTCTTCGGACGCGAGCCCGCCGGAGGCCATGGCCCCGAGGCCTTCGGAGGCAAATGCTTCGCCGCGATCCGTTTGAAGAACGGCAACACCCTGATCGCCACCGGCAACGGCCACAGCCTCCTCGAAGTCACTCCGGAGAAGGAGATCGTCTGGAAGCTCGAGCAGCACGACTTGCCCGGCATCGTCCTTGCCTGGGTCACCACCGTCGAGGAGCTGGAAAACGGGAACCTCCGCTTCGGCAACTGCCACGCCGGCCCCGGCCATCCCCAGATCATCGAGATCACCCGAGCCAAGGAAGTCGTCTGGACTTTCGAGGATTTCACCACCTTCGGCGACAGCCTCGCCAACACCCTCGTCGTCGACGGCGAAGCCGCCAAGCAACTGCGCGTCAAGCTCGCCACCCCGTGACGGCGCGAAATCCGAAACCGCTTCGCGGGACCGCTGATTGACGCTGATCCTCGCTGATTGTTCCAAACCCAAAAAATCAGCGGAAATCAGCGAAGATCAGCGGTCGCCAAACCCGTGACCCCAAAACCCATGTCCCACGACTCCCCCGCCCGCCGCTGCGCCCTCGATGCCCTCACCGCATGGGAGGACACCTCACGCTATGCCGCCGACCTCCTCGACGACTTCGCCCGCAGGCAGCGGCTCTCTCCTCCCGACCGCGGCCTCGCCCAGGATCTTCTCTACGGCGTCATCCGGAATCTCTACCTGCTCGACGAGCTGATCGAACGCTTCCGCCGCGGCTCCATCAAGCCCCAGACGCAGAATCTCCTCCGCCTCGGCCTCTACCAGCTCTTCCGTAGCGGCATCGCCGAGCACGCCGCCGTCAACGAGACCGTCTCCCTCGCCCGCCCGCACGAGCGCGCCCTCGTCAACGCCATCCTCCGCAGCGCCCAGCGGCAGAAGGACACGCTCCTCGCCGAAATCGAGACCTGGCCGCTGGAGGACCGCTGTTCCCACCCCGATTTTCTCATCCAGCGCTGGAGCGCCCAGTTCGGAGCCGAGACGACCGCCGAGCTCTGCCGCTGGAACAACGAGCCGCCCCTCGTCTATGCCCGCCTCAACCCGCTCGCCCGCGACCGCGAGGCGCTCGACAGGGTCCGGTCCGAGACCCAACCCTCTTCGCTCGGGGAGGAATGGCCCGGATTCTTCCGGATCGAGGGCAGCCCGAATCCCGACTGGATCCGCGAAGGCCTCATCTACATCCAGGACCCCAGCACTTCCCTCGCCTGCCGTCTCCTCGCCCCGCAGCCCGGCGAGACCGTGCTCGACGCCTGCGCCGCTCCCGGAGGCAAGGCCGCCCTCCTCGCCGCCCTCATGGAAAACCGCGGCACCCTCGTCGCGACCGACTCCTCCGAGGGTCGGCTCGTCCAGATGCGGGAGAATCTAGAGAGGCTCGCCGTCGCCAACGCCGACGTGCGCCGCCTCGACTGGACCGATCCCGCCGCCACGCAGGGCCTGCCCGCCTTCGACGCCATTCTACTCGACGCTCCCTGCTCCAACACCGGCGTGATGCGCCGCCGCGTCGACGTGCGCTGGCGGCTTCAGGACCGAGATTTCGAGCGCCACGCCAGACAGCAGCTCGCCCTGCTGCGTTCCGTCGCCAAAGCTCTGAAGCCCGGAGGCCGACTCGTCTACAGCACCTGTTCCCTCGACCGCGCCGAAAACGAGGATATCGTCGCCGCGAGCGGCTTCGCCGTGGAGGCCACCCTGTCTAGCCTCCCCTGGCGCGACGGCCACGACGGAGCCTTCGCCGCCCTGCTGCGTCCGTAGCGTATCGGGCGCCCCGCCTTGCTCTCCCGGATGTTGCGAAACCTGGTCACGGCACTTGCAAGCGAGGCCATCATCGGATACAAAACCCCACCATGTTCCGGTCCTTCGCCAGCTCCCTACTGACTTTCGTCGCGATCCTGCTGTTTGCCCTCATGCTCCTCTTCCTCTGGAACGGTAGCGAACACATCGTGTTCACCCGCAACGCCTTCGATGGTGACCAGTCGACGCAGCTTGTTCTCGAAAACCACCGGCGCGAGATGCTCCGCGCCCAGATGGCGGCGAACGAGCAGGCCGGAACCCAGCCCGACTCCGAACCGGTCCCCGTCGCGACGAATTCGGGCGATGGACCGGCCACGGTCGTGTGGATCAGCATTCCCGGCTTCCGCGGAGACTATCTCGAGAAAGCCGAAGCGCCCTTCCTCAAGAAGCTCGCCGAGGAGGGTGGCGCGACCAACAAGATGCGCCCCAGCTTCCCCTGCCTCGCCTACTCCGCCCATGCCACGATGGCGACGGGGACGACGCCCGACAAGCACGGCATCGTCGCCGACCGCATCCGCCTGCCCGACGGCAGCGTCGCCGACCAACCGACGGATCCGGCCCTGCTCCTCGCCGAGCCGATCTGGGTCACCGCCACCCGCCAGGGCATCCAGACCCTCGTCCACGACTGGCCCCTCTCGCAGAACCAGACCGGCGAGCACAAGGCCGCCCATTTCCTCGACGCCTACGATCCCGAGTCCACCGACGAAGCCCGCCTGAACAAGGCCCTGGAGCAATGGAAGGCCGCCTCCGCCGGCGACGACAAGCTGCGCCTCGTCATGCTGCGTCTCGACGGCATCCTCCGGGCCGGCCTCGCCCACGGCCCCCGCGCCGACGAGACCTTTGCCGCCGTCGGCGAGACCGACAAGGTCCTCAAGACCTTCTTCGACGCCGTCCAGAGCGAATGGAGCACCCTGGCACCGCCGAGCGCCAACCTCGTCGTCCTCGTCACCACCGACCACGGCCTCGCCGAGCTCGACAAGAACGTGAACATCGCCCACCTCCTCGGGTCCGAGATGATGGCGCACGCCGACATCGTCGCCCACGACGCCATTGCGAACCTCTTCTTCAAGGATCTCCCCGAGAACGAGGGCGAGAGGAAGATCTTCGCCGACAAGTTCGACAACGAACTGAGCAAACGCATCTATTTCCGCACGCTGAAGAAGGAGGAGCTTCCCGCCGAGTGGGCCTATCTCCACCCCGAGCGCACCGGCGACCGCGTCCTCGTTCTCAAGACCGGCTATGCCTTCGCCGACGAGAAGGCCGCCGAACCCGTCTTCGATCCCACCGAGGGGCCTGGTCTCTTCGGTGCGTTCGGCTACCCCGTCGAGGAGTCCATCCGCATGTCCGGACAGATCTTCCTGGGAGGCTTCCCGAATTCCCCCCTCTCCGGCGCCCTCGGCGAAGTCAGCCAGCTCGCCTTCCATGCCACGGTGTGCAAGCTCCTCGGAATCGAGCCCGCCCCCGGTGCCGCCGCGGAGACGCTGCCGCTGAAGTAGTTGAAAGGGAGGTGGTTGGGGCACGGCTTTCCCCCTGCTACCTCCGCAACCCAAATCCAAAGCCCGTAGCCGCAGCGAACGAGGAGGGCAGATGCGTCTTGAGCACGGCCAGGAGGCCCTCGCTCCGGCTCGTCACCCAGGCTCCTCCCTCCTGCATGGTCTGGTAGTATTCGTCCCAGAGGCTCACATATCCGCGGCTTTCCAGAAACCAGATCGCGATTCCGGCCAGCACGATCAGGGTGATGCCTGTCTTGAGGGCGGCGCGGAGGAGCGAGGCCACGAGCATCGCGACGATGAAGCTCGCGCCCAGCTCGACGGATCTCTGGCTCCAGAGGTCCGCCTTCCCAAGCAGCACCTCCCCCCACCCCGGTCCCCCCTCCCACTCGGCGCGCATCTCCTCGTGCGGAGGAACGACTCCGGAGAATCCCGCGTCCTTGAAGAACTCCCTTCCCCCTCCCCAGGCCATCCCCACGAGCAGAAGGATGCCGACGAAAAGGAGAAGCCGCCACTTCAAGCCCGAGAAGCCACCGATGATTTCGCCCAGTCCTGCCATGTCCGGCGGCAAGGATACGCCGTCAACCGGAAGGTTTCACCAAGGTTTCGACGCCGTAGCCACAAAAACAGCGGACGGGACCCTGCCCATCAGCGATACGCATAGACGACCGTCCAGCGCTGCGGCATCTCCACAGTGGGCTGGAGCGAGATCCTCAGATAGTAGATGCCGGTCTCGGCGGCGCTGGCGGCGAAGCTGGCGACGTTCGGCGATTCGTATGGGAAGCTGGTTCCATCGACCCGCTCGCCTTTCCCATCGTAGAGGGCCACATCGACCTCGCCGCGCCGGTCCGGCACCGCAAGCCAGAAGTGATAGTCGTTGCGCTTGAAGAGCTGCACCTGAATCAACTTCACCTGTCCGGGCTCGAGCTCTCCGCTCCATGAGGATTCGCGGAGGATGAAGGGCTTCTCTCCACCGAGGTGCGCCAGCGCGGCCCTCTGGGCGATCAGCTTCGCTTCATCGAGGACTGGAGCGGCGGCCGCTCCCTCCGATGACGGAGACGGTTCCTGAGCCGATGCCCACCCTCCGAGGACGAGCGCCGCCCACAGGCCGACTGCCGAGGCGAAGCGCCGCTCAAATCTCATAGATCGCATCGACGAGGTTCGCCGTGGAGAGCGAGATCTCGATCACCTTCCCCTTGCTGATCGCGCCGCTCGCATCGGTGCGCATGAGGGATTCGAGGTGGTCGAGCGTCTGCGAGATCTGGCCGAAGACCTTGCCTCGCCTCGCCCGTGCCGGCAGTGTATTGAAATCGTTCTTGAGCTGCTTCACCAGTTCGGGCTGGTTGAGCAGATCGGATCCTTCGACGGAGTAGTTCTGCTTCAGCACGGCGGCGAGCGCCTGGGTCCCCCCCAGCCAGCCGCCGAGGCTGACGAGTCCGACCAGCTCGTCGTCCCGCTGTTCGGCCATCTTGTTGAGGACGGTCTGGCGGGTCCTGTCGAGCTCCTTCCGGCACGACGACCAGTTGCCCTGTCCGGCGGCGTTGACGATGGCGTTCGCATGCTGCTCGACCGAATCCGCGACGCCGAGGGACTTGGAAAGGCGCAGCACCTCGCGACCGATCCGCCGCACCGCCTCCTTGTCCTGGGCCTGCACCGCGATGAATCCGTCGGACACGACGAGGCCGAAGAGCATGGCCGTCCGCGAACGGTTCGCGTCCAGCTTGACCTCGCGCGAGGCGACATGTCTGGACCAGTCCTGCGTGCCGAGCTTGTCGAGCGAGGCGAAGATCTCCAGAGGGATCGGGATCACCGACGAATCGACGACGATCAGGTTCGGGTCGTTCAGGTCGATGCGGGCGGGAGCCTCCTGGGCATGGGCGGCCATCGCCGCAACAAGGACGAAGGCGGAAAGCAGGCTACGTTTCATGGCATGGATTGATTTGGAAAACTTAATGATTATAAATCTTTAAACATTCCTTGAAAACTGAAATTTTCTACAAGGCCCGGGCAAAGGCTCCACCATCGACAAGCAGCATCTCGCCGGTGATGTAGCTGCCGGCCTCGCTCGCGAGGAGCAGGGCCGGTCCGGCCAGTTCGCGCGGCTGGCCCCAGCGCTTCAGGGCGGTGCGCTGGGCAAACTCCTCCTTCTCCGGCTCGCTCAGCAGGCTCATGGGCATGTCGGTGAGGAACGGGCCAGGGCCGATGCAGTTCACCGTGATGCCGAAGGGCCCGAGGTCGAGGGCGCTGGCCTTCGCCAGGCCGACGAGCGCGGCCTTCGAGGCGGAGTAGGCATTGCGTCCCGGTTTCGAACCGACGCCGAGGACGGAGGAGATGTGGATGACGCGTCCCCAGCGCTGCGCCTTCATCGCCGGGACGAGGGCGCGGGTGAGCCGCATCACGGCGGTGACGTTGATCTCGACGATCCGGTCCCAGACACCGTCGTCGATCTCGTCGATGGGCTGGGGACCGTTCACCCCGGCATTGTTCACGAGAATGTCGACCGTGCCGAAGGCGGCCAGGGCTTCCTTTGCCAAGGCATCCCCGTCCTCGCGCTTCGAGAGATCGGCGACGAAGATCCGCACCTCCGCGCCCTCGATGCCCTCCGCGATCTCGCGCTTCGCCGCCTCGAGCTCCTCCCCGTGGCGGCTGCAGATCATCACCTTGGCCCCGCACTCCACGAAACCCCGCGCGATCGCCTTGCCGAGCCCCTTGCTCCCGCCAGTGACGAGAGCGCAGCGTCCCCCGAGATCGAACAAATCGCATTGCATGGCGTACGATGCACGTTGACTCCATTTCCGCAAGTGCTCCCCTTTCCCCATGACCCCCGCCCTGCTCATCGATCCGAGCGACAATCTCGGTGTCGCCCTCCGCGCCCTCGTCCCCGGAGAGACCGTCGACTTGAACGGCCGGGCCGTCGCCATCGCCGAAGCCATCCCGCCCAAGCAGAAATTCACCCTCGCGGCGATGGAGACCGGAGAGAAAGCCCGGATGTACGGCGTCACCGTCGGCGTCGCCACCCAGCCCATTCCCGCCGGCGGACTCGTCTCCACCAGCAACCTGAAGCACGAGGCCGACACCTTCTCCCGCGTCCGCAGGCCCGGCTACCGCTGGGAAGCGCCCTCCGTCGAGCGCTGGCGTGGCCGCACCTTCGACGGCTACCACCGCTCCGACGGCTCGGTCGGCACCGCGAACCACTGGCTCGTCATCCCCATGGTCTTCTGCGAGACGAGAAACGTGAACGCCATCCGCACGGCCTTCGAGCGGGCTCTTGGCTACGAGAGAACCAGCCACTACCAGCGGCTCGCCTCGCGCCTCGTCGAGACCTGGCGGGCGGGAGGCACGCGGGAGCAGCTTCTCGCTCTCTCCGTCGACGAGCCGGAAGGAAGTTCACCGCGGCCCTTCCTCAATCTCGACGGCATTCAGTTCCTCGTCCATGCCATGGGCTGCGGCGGCACCCGCGACGACGCGGCAGCTCTCTGCGGGTTGCTCGCCGGCTACATCACCCACCCCAACGTGGCCGGCGCCACCGTCCTCAGCCTCGGCTGCGAGAATGCCCAGCTCGAGCTCCTCGAAACCGCGATCCGCGAGCGCAGCCCCGCCTTCGACAAGCCCCTGCTCACCTACCGGCAGCAGTCCTGGCCCGACGAGCGCAGCCTCCTCGAAGCGGCGATCAAGGAGACCTTCCTCGGCCTGACCGAGGCGAACCGGGCCGAACGCCGTCCCGCCCCGCTCGACAAGCTCTGCATCGGCGTCGAATGCGGCGGCAGTGACGGCTTCTCCGGCATTTCGGCGAATCCCGCCGTCGGCGCGCTCTCCGACCAGCTCGTCGCCCTCGGCGGACGCATCCTCCTCGCCGAGTTCCCCGAGCTCTGCGGTGTCGAGCAGGAGCTGGTGGACCGCTGCGTCTCCGACGAAGTCGCCGCCCGCTACACCGCCCTGACCGAGGCCTACGCCGCCCGCGCCCGGGCCGTGGGCAGCGACTTTTCCCAGAACCCCAGCCCCGGAAACATCCGCGACGGCCTCATCACCGACGCCATCAAATCCGCCGGCGCGGCGAAGAAGGGCGGAGCCTCCCCCATCGTCTCCGCCCTCGACTACCCCGAGACCGCGACCCAGCCCGGGCTCCACCTGCTCTGCACGCCTGGCGGCGACGCCGAATGCACCACCGCCCTCGCCGGAGCGCACGCCAACGTCATCCTCTTCACCACCGGCCTCGGCACCCCCATGGGCAATCCCGTCTGCCCCGTCGTGAAGATCAGCACCAGCACCGAGCTGGCCGAGCGTCTCCCCGACCTGATCGACTTCGACACCGGAGCCATCATCCGCGGCGAGGCGACCATCGAGCAATGCGGCGAAGACCTCCTCGACCTCGTCGTCGAAGTCGCCTCCGGCCGGATCCAGACCAAGGCCGACCGCCTCGGGCAAACTGACTTCCAACCGTGGAAACGTGGTGTATCTCTTTGACAAGAAACGGTTCAACTCCATCCACCCTCTCCCAAAATGCCTTCCCCCTCGCTTCTCCGTATCGGCATGATCGGCATGGACACCTCCCATGTCCCTGCCTTTGCAAAGCTCTTCAACGATCCCGCCGCCAGCGGCGATCTGGCCGGATTCCGCGTCGTCGCCGGTCTCCCCGACGGCAGCGATACGCCGATGAGCCGCGACCGCATCGCCGCGTTCACGGAGGAGACGCGGGAGCTCGGCGTCGAAATCGTCGACTCCGTCGAGGCCCTCGTCGAGCGAAGCGACCGACTCCTGCTCCTCAGTGTCGATGGCCGAATTCACCTGAGGCAGGCCCGCGCGCTCTTCGAGTCGGGCAAGCCCGTCTTCGTCGACAAGCCGGTCGCCGGGAGCCTCGCCGAGTGCCTCGCCCTCTACGATCTCGCGAAAAGCCGGACCCTACCCTGTTTCTCCGCCTCCTCGACCCGGTTTGGTCCGCAGATTTCCGATCCGTCGTGGCGGGCCGAGACGGGCGAGGTGCTGGGAGCCGCGAGCTGGGGGCCGCTCGCCTACCAGGAGGGCCAGCCCGAGCTCTTCTTCTACGGCATCCACGGCATCGAGGCGCTTTTCACCGCGATGGGACCCGGCTGCGAAACGGTGACTCGGGTCAAGACGCCCGTCCACGATGTCGTCACCGGAGTGTGGAGCGGCGGTCGTGTTGGCGTCTATCGCGGCCTGCTGCAAGGCGAGCGGAGCTACGGATTCTCGGTCCACGGAGCTGACGCCGTCTGTCACTTTGCCGAGGAGCCCTCCTACGAGGCCCTCTGCCGCCAGATCGGTCGGTTCTTCAAGAGCGGCGTTCCGCCGGTAACGGTGGACGAGACTCTCGAAATCTACGCCTTCATGGAGGGGGCGGACGAGAGCCTGAGACAGGGAGGGGCGGCGATCGCCTTGGCGGAGGTGATGGAGCGGGCGAAGGAGGAGGCCATGGCGCTTGCCTGAAGGTGCCCCGATCCCGCGCCACAGTCCAAAACCTAGCGGACCGTCGGGCTTCCCACGGATTTGTCCGGTCGATGACTGGAGCGGCAGCCATCCCCTCTTTCAATGCCGCCCCACGCAAAGGCGGGACGCCCCGGGGTTTCGCCCAGCCGCTTTTCGCGTATGCTCCTGACGTTATGAAAGCCGTACTTTCCGTCTCCTGCTCCACCGCCCTTCTCGCCTTCTCCGTCGCCCTGCCTGACTCTCTGAATGCCGCGAACTGGCCGCAATGGCGTGGGCCGGAGGGCACGAGCCTCGCCCAGCCGGGCCAATACCCGACGAAGTTCTCCTCCTCCGAGAATCTCCTCTGGAAAGCGAAGCTGCCCGGTGTCGGCAGCAGCACGCCCGCCGTGTGGGGCGACCGCATCTTCGTGACCTGTGGGATCGACGGACAGGACGGCGCGGTCGCCTACGACTGGGACGGCAACGAGGTCTGGCGCAAGACCTTCGGTCCGGAGCGACCGGGCAAGCACAAGAACGGAAGCGGCTCGAACCCCTCCCCCATCGTCGATGGAGAGCGGCTCGTCGTCTACTACAAGAGTGGCACGGTGGCCTCGCTCGGTCTCGACGGAACGCTGAACTGGATGACGAACCTGCAAGAGCGCTTCGGCGAGGACACCCTCTGGTGGGATCTCGGCACCTCGCCGGTCTTCGCCGGAGGCCACATCGTCGTCGCGGTGATGCAGGAGGGCGAATCCTACCTCGTGGCGCTGAATCCCGCCGACGGGAAGCTCGTCTGGAAGGTGGATCGGACCTTCCCGGTGCAGAAGGAGACGGGCCAGGCCTACACCACCCCCTACGTCGCGGAGATCGACGGGCGGGAAACGCTCGTGGTCTGGGGTGCCGACCGCCTCACCGGCCACGATCCGAAGAACGGCGCGCCCCTCTGGACCTGCGGAGGGTTCAATCCCGAGGACAAGCCAATGTGGCGGGTCATCGCCTCGCCCGGCATCGTCGACGGCGTCGCCGTGGTGCCCTACGGCCGCACCAAGTTCACCGCCGGCGTGAAGCTGGGCGGCGACGGAGACATCACCGGGACGGCGCGCCTCTGGGAGCGGAGCGATCTCGGGGCGGACTGTCCCTCGCCCGTCGGCCGCGATGGGCGCGTCTACGTGCTCTCGGACCGCGGCGCGATCCACTGCCTCGACGCGAGGAGCGGAAAGGACCTCTGGGAAGGAGCCATCCCCCGCGCCGCGTCGAACTACTATTCCTCTCCCGTGCTCGCCGGGGACCTGCTCTACTGCGTCCGCGAGGACGGCATGGTCGCCGTCGTGAAAATCGGCCAGGACGGCATGGAGGTGCTCTCGCAGAACCAGATGGGAGAGCTCGTCGCCGCTGCCCCCGTGCCCGTGAACGACCGCCTCCTCCTCCGCGGCGCCGAGCACCTCTTCTGTCTTGGGACGCAGTGAGTCCGGGGAAGATTTCTCTGAGCGGAAAACCCAAGGAGGGGCGACATTCCTGTCGCCCGGCAAGCCCGGCCCGACCAGACG
>CAYSZN010000058.1:0-1665 GCA_964435425.1 uncultured Akkermansia sp.
GGCGGCTTCGTCGTAGAAGACAGCCATGAAGGGCGTCAGCATCCGCTGCACCTCGCGGGCCTTGGCGACGAGCTCGGGCTTGTTCTTCAGCAGGGGGAAGACACCGACCTTGACCGGAGCGACACGCGGGGAGAAGCGCATCACCACGCGGGTCTCCTCCTTGCCCTTCTCGTCGGCCACCGTCTCCTCGTCGTAGGCCTCGCAGATGAGCGCGAGGACGGTGCGGTCGCAGCCCGCGCTCGGCTCGACGACGTGGGGGAGGAGCTTCTCCTTGGTCTCCTCGTCGAAGTATTCGAGCGACTTGCCGGAGCCCTTCTGGTGGACGCCGAGATCGTAGTCGGTGCGGTAGGCGACGCCCTCGAGCTCCTGGATGCCGAAGGGGAACTCGTATTCGATGTCGTAGGTCTTCTGCGAGTAGAAGGCGCGCTCGCCGTCGGGGATGTCGACGATGTGGAGGTGCTCGCGCGGGATGCCGATCTCCTCGTAGAAGGTGAGGCGCGCCTCCAGCCATTCGTCGGTGAGGCGCAGGCCGTCCTCCGGCTTGCAGAAATACTCGATCTCCATCTGCTCGAACTCGCGCGAGCGGAAGGTGAAGTTCCGCGGGTTGATCTCGTTGCGGAAGCTCTTCCCGATCTGGGCGATGCCGAAGGGCAGCTTCACCCGCGAGGTCTCGAGCACGTTCTTGAACTGGACGAAGATGGATTGCGCGGTCTCGGGACGGAGGTAGGCGACGGTGCTCTCGTCGTCCTCGTCGGAGGAGGCGCCCACGTTCGTCTTGAACATGAGGTTGAAGGCCCGAGGCTCGGTGAGGAGCGATCCGTTCTCGGGATTGAAGCGGGTCGAGTCCGTCACCGCCTCGGTCCGCTCGCCCGCGAGCTCAAGCGCCTTGGGCGAGATCTGCTTGTCGGAGAGGAATTGGGCGAAATACTGACGGGCCGTCTTGCGGGCCTTGTTCTCGTCCTCGCCCGCCGCCACGAGCACGGCGTAGTCGCGCGAGACGCTCCAGCCCGACTCGGCGTGGGAGGCGCCGCTGTACCAATAGGCCGTGCCCGACTGCGCCGGAATCTGGTCGGCGCGGAGGCGGGCCTTGCTGAGGAGGCAGTCGCACATCGGATCGGAAAAGCCGCCGACGTGGCCCGAAGCCTTCAAGACGGCCTGATGGGTCAGGATCGAGCCATCCAGCCCGACGATGTCCTCGCGCTCCTGCACGTGCTTCCGCCACCAGTATTCCTTGAGGTTGCGCTTGAGCTCCGCTCCGAGCGGACCGTAGTCCCAGCAGCCGTTGAGCCCACCGTAGATCTCCGCCGACTGGAAGATGAAACCGCGCCGCTTGCAAAGGCTGACGATTTTTTCCATCAGGGCGGTGTTCTTTTCGGAGGCGGCGTCGCTCATGGCGTGGTTCGGTGGAGAGGGGTTGGAGGGGCTCGCTCCCGCGTGCCCGCATCAGAGGGGAAAGAAGGACGGACAAGATAACCGAAGGGCCTGATCCGCAAGGGGAAAGTCCCGGAGAGACGCGGACGGCTGGATTTCCCCTTGACCAAGCGCCGTTTCCGCCGACATTGCCCGCCCCGCAGGACCGGCTTGGCGGCCCGAAGCCCCTCGCCCCATTCCCTGCCCGAACCTTTCAACGGATCCCAGCCATGTCCAGAGTTTGCCAAATCACCG
>CAYSZN010000058.1:1675-10824 GCA_964435425.1 uncultured Akkermansia sp.
GAAGAAGGGCGGGATCGGTCGTCACGTCACCGAGACGGTGAAGCGCCAGTTCAAGCCCAACCTGCGCGAGAAGCGCGTCTGGGTGCCCGAGCTCGGCAAGTACGTCCGCGTCCGCGTCAGCGCCCGTGGCCTCAAGACCATCGACAAGAACGGGGCCTACAAGACGCTGAAGGAAGCGGGACTGATCTGATCCCCTGCGGTGTCGGGCATGTCTGGCACCTTCCGCTCCGCTGCGCCGGACGATCTCGACGGCTTGGCCTTGGCCAGGCTGGTCTCCCGCTTGGGGGTTGAGCTCCACGGTCCCTGCACCTTCGTCTGCGGCGAAGGCGACGATCTTCCCAAGGCTTGGGATCGTTGGCTGAGGGATGGCTTCTCGCCTCTCCTGGCACCGGCCTTTGCCGCGATCCACCGGCTCGCCGGGGAAATGCGGATCGAAGAGATCGCCGAGCTGGACCGCGCGCTCGACCTGTCCCTCGACGGCCTCGCGAGGACGAACAGCCTCGTGGTCGCCCGCTCCTTTCTCGAGGGCAAATCGGAAATGCGGGCGAACCGCGAGTGGAGCCGTTTCGCCCAGCTCGTCGCCGATGGCAAGGCTCCGGGACATGCTCCCGTCCTCTTCGCCTTGCAGACCGCGCTCTACCATCTGCCCCTCGCCTCCGCCCTCGCCGCCTACGTGTGGTTCGAGCTCGAATCGGGCCTGCCGCGCACGGCGGGCTACCGCGACCGCGCCGGCAGCGGCGAGGTGGCTCTCGCCCTCTTCTCCACCGCCCTGCCCCATGTGCGGGTTGCGATGGCGGCGGATCGCGGCGACTTTGCCGACGACGCCCAACCCCGCCTGCGGGCCGTCTGAACCCTTCCCACCGGATGATCCCGGACCTCGACGAAATCACCATCACCGCGACGGAGACCCTGACGGAGCACGACGCCCCGTGGAACGTCGTCGTCTACGACGATCCGGTGAACCTGATGAGCTTCGTCACCCTCGTCCTGAGGCGCGTCTTCGGCTACCCCCACGAAAAGGCCGAAGCCCTGATGCTGGAGGTCCATCGCAACGGCCTGTCCGTCGTGTGGTCGGGAGCGAAGGAGAAGGCCGAGCTCTATGTGCAGCAGCTCCAATCCTACCAGCTCCTCGCGGCGATGAAGAAGTCGTAGCGCGGGTGCCCCGCGCTGTAAAAGGTAAAAGGTCTGGGGCTTCGGATTTCGGATTTCGAGCTTCGGATTTCCGAAAGGCTTCAACCTTTCGGATGATACCGGAAATGCCCGATCACCTTCCATTGGCCGATCCCCCTCGTCAGCTCGGGACCGTTGCCGATGTTGTGGACGAAGGTGTCGTCGGCCACGACCATGCCGATGTGCCAGAGGCCCTTGCCGTTGAGATCCCAGGTGACGAGGTCGCCGGGGAGGTAGCGGCCCTTCCCTTCGCCGACGATCTCCGCGCCCTGCCGGCGGAAGAAGGTCTCGAGGTTGGGGACGCGCCGGTGGTCGATGTTCCGGTCGGGCCGCTTCAGGCCCCATAGTTTCGGGTAGGCGGAGAAGTCGGCCTTCATGTCCTCGTGGACGAGCTTCTGAAGATCGATGCCGAGGCTCCGGTAGGCGCGGATCACTTCGTCGGTGCAGACTCCGGTATCGGCCGGCACGTCGCCGCCGGGATAGTCGAGGACGACGTAGGCCGGATCGTAGCGCACCGTCTGCGTCGCGCGGAAGTTCGCCGCCTCGACGAGACGGGCGGCGAAGGGAGATTCGTTCCGCGCAGCATCCTGCGCCCCGATGGCTTCGCAGAGCACCCAGAGGCAGAAGAGGAGGAGGGCGATGAATTTCATGGCGTCGGTTTACGGTTCGACGCCCGGAGGTCTTTCGCTTTGCTCAAAAAAATCCGAGACCAGAAATCCGAGCACAACCCCCGACTAACTTCACTTCGTTAAATTTGGATTTGGACCACGAATGCCACGAATCACACGAATATTCTTGAGTTCCATTCGTGTGATTCGTGGCATTTGATGCTCTGCATCTATCTCCGCTTTGCTCCGATTGTGGTCCAAATCCCATTTTTGAGTTACCACCCAATCCACGCTCACATACAGCTTGGGTTCCGGTGCTGAAAACTGAAAACTAGAAAACTTCCTCCCCCCCTACCCAATCAGATCCATCACGCTGAGGATGCCGACGAGCCGCCCATCCCCATCGACGACGAGACACTTCTGGCGGCCCGAGCGCACCATGCCCTGGATTGCCTCCTCAACTTCGCAGTCGGCCGGGCAGACGGGGAGATGGAGCCGCTCGATTCCTGCGATGGGCGTCGTCTCGCCGACGTCGGCCCGCTTCAGGTAGTCGAAGAGATCTTCCCGGGCGAGCGCGCCGTCGAGGCGTCCGTCCGGCCCGATCAGGGGGTAGATGCTGAAGCGCCGCCCGCGGAACAGGGCGAGGGCATCGCCCACGGTCGCCTCCGCAGGCAGGGTCGCGATGTCGGTCCTCATCACCTCGCGCACGGGACGGCGCAGCATCGCGGGATCGAGCTTGCCCTTCACCGACTCGATCTCCGCCTCGGCCGAGCCCAGCGTCGTGGTCCGCCCGAGGACGCGGCGGAGGCGGCTGCTGTTGCGGAAGAAGGGCAGCACGACCTCGCCGCTCAGCGACACCAGCTCGGTCGAGCCCTGGGCATAGGCGTCGTAGAGGTAACCTCCGCCGTGGATCAGGGCCCGCTCTCCGAAGTATTCCCCCTCGTCGATGGTGCGCACGGCCACGCCCTGCCCGTCGCGCAGCTCGACCGAGCCGCTCTTCACGACATAGAGCGAGAAGGCCGGCTCGCCGCGGTGGAAGAGCGCATCCCCCGGCTCGAGGTGGACCTCGCGGCACAGCTTCGTGAAGCGCGGGTTCAGCAGGGTGATGTCGCGGGGAAAGAAGAGGTCGAGCGTCCAGTCGATCACGATGCGCAGCTTCCGGTCGAGGCCAGGCAGCTTCGAGAGATAGATCGTGCGCCAGAGGAACCACGCGATAAAGCCAGAGAACTGCATGCCGAAGAGGCTGGCGACGGCGGTGCGGTGGCCGATCGAGGCGAGCTCGCCGAGTCCCTTGAATTGAAAGGGGTCCAGTGGCCGACCTGACAGGGTCGAGCCGAGATTCCGGGCGAGAGCGGCACCCTGGCGCGTCGCGAATTGCGCCGTCTGCGGGCAGTGCTCGCCGCCTTTGCCCACGAGCGGAACGAGGGCACAGTCCCCCGCCGCCCAGAGCGACTCGCAGCCCTCCACCCTCAGGAACTCGTCGGTGCGGAGCCGGTATCCTTCGTGCGGCAATCCGCTCGCGTCGCAGAGGGCGCGGATCGCGGCATTCGGCGCGTTGCCCACGGTCGAGACCACCGTGGCCGTCTCGATGAATTCGTCCGAAGAGAGATAGACCCGCGTCGCGGTGACGGCGCGGACACGCTCCTCCAGGCGGATCTCGAGCCCCCGCTGCCGCAGCTTCTTCGCCGCGTAGTCGCCGAGCTCGTCGCCGAGCGCCTGGAGAATGCGCTCGCGGCTGTGGACGAGGACGACGCGGATCTCCTCGCGGGGGATGTCGTGGTAGTCGCGCGCCGCCTCGCGGAGCAGGTCGAGCATCTCCCCCGCCGTCTCCACGCCAGAGTATCCGCCGCCCACGACGACGAAGGTGAGGAGACGGCGGCGCACCTCGGGCCGGTGCTCCGCATTCGCCTCCTCGAGGCGGGAGATCAGCGTTGCGCGCAGGATCATCGCGTCGCCGACATTCTGCATGACGAAGGCGTGCTCGGGCATCCCGGGGACGCGGCTGAGGTCGATCTCCGCGCCGAGGGCGAGGACGAGATGGCGGAACCCGATGACGACCCCGGCGGAGAAGGAGCCAGTGTCGACGTGGACCTCCTTCTTTTCCAGATCGATGGCCTTGACCCGGCCGCGCAGGACACGGAGGCCGCGGCAGATCCGCCGGATCGGATTGACGACATGGCGCGGAGCGATCGAGGCCCCCGCGACCTCGGCGAGCATGGGCTGGAAGACGAGGTAGTTCTGGTCCGAGACGATCACGGCCTGCGCGGGAGCCAGTCCCGCCCGCTTCATCTCCTTCGCGAGGCGCTGCCCGCAGGCGACCCCGGCGAATCCTCCACCGAGGATGGCGACTTCGAGATCGAGGCGGGCGGGGACGATGGGAGAGGACGACATGGCAGAGGCAAGCGGGCAGGAATCCGGGGACTTTGGCAAGCGACAAATCGGCCAAGCCACGAGGAAAATCCACGGGATCCCGCGAAGACGGGGGAGGGGAGCGATGGATCGCCTTGGATTTTTGCTCCGAAACCGCAACGATTTGCGGTTCGATGCCTTCACCCCTAGACTGGAACGTCCATCTCCCGCCTGGATGACGCTGCCAACCGACACGCTCCCCACACGAGAGACGCTGATCCTCCGGCTCCGGGATCGGGAGGATCGGCGCGCCTGGGAGGAGTTCGCCGAGATCTACACCCCGCTGCTCTGCGGATTCTGCCGGAAGCGCGGGCTCGCCCCGGAAGACCTGGCCGACGTCGTCCAGGAAGTCATGCGCTCGGTCTCCCTGACCATGGGCGACTTCCGCTACGATCCGGAGAAGGGGAAGTTCAAGGCCTGGCTCTTCACCGCGGTGCGGCGGGCCGTCTACAGGCATTTCCGCAAGCAGGCGAGGCGGCCGGTCCCTGCGACCGAAACTCAGCTGGTTCACGGCCTCGACCGGGATCCCGCGGGCGGGGAGGAGGCCGAATGGGACCGCGACTACCGGCGGCGCCTCCTCGCCTGGGCCATGGAGAGAGTGAAGCCCGAATTCTCCGAACGGATCTGGCGGGCCTTCGAGCTGACCGCCGTGCAGGACAAATCCATCGGCGAAGCCGCCGAGGAGATCGGCATGACCCGCAACGCCGTGTCCATCGCCAAGTCCCGCGTCATCTCGCGCCTCCGGGAGAAGGCCCGGTCCGTGGACGAGGACCAGTGGGAAGCGGAACTGGAGAAAAATCAGGATTGCGGAAAGAAGCCCCGGTCCGCCGGCTAGAAGGCTTCCGGAGGGAGCTCGACTCCTTCCCCCTTCGCAACACGACCCGATGCCGATCCCCGCACCAGACCGGAAAACCATCGACGACTGGCTCGCCGGCGTCCTGCCACCCGGGCGCGCGGCGGAGCTTGAGCGCTACTTCGAGGCGCATCCCGGGGAGATCGACGACGAGGTGGATGACGAGGTCCAGACCTTCGGACTGTCCCTTTTCCGGGGACTCTCCGGCGAGCTCGATCCGGCCGACGCGGCCATGATCGCCCGGGTGAAGAGCGGGCTGGCGCACGGTCCCGGATCTCCGCGGGAGGACGCCTGGAAGGAGATCCTCGCCCCGGCGGACCGCGGGGGACTTCTCGGTATCCTCGGAGACTACGAAGTCAGCGCGGTGATCGCTTCCGGCGGGATGGCCACGGTGTTCAAAGGCTACGATCCCGTGCTGGACCGCCACGCCGCCCTGAAGGCCCTCTCTCCGGAAATGGCGTCGAACGCCACCGCCCGCGAGCGCTTCCTCCGCGAGGCCAGAGCCGCCGCCCGGCTGGAGCACGAAAATGTCCTGCCCGTCTACGGCGTCCACGACGGAGCCGTTCCCTGGTTCGCGATGCGCTACGTCGAGGGCGAGACCCTCCAGGAACGCATCGACCGGGGCGTGGTCTTCTCCGCCGATGCCCTGAAATCCATTGCCCGGCAGATGGCTTCGGCCCTGGAGGCGGCCCACGCCGAGGGGATCGTCCACCGCGACATCAAGCCTGCCAACGTGATCTTCGATGGCGACAGCGACCGGCTTTGGGTCTGCGACTTCGGAATCGCCCAGTGCGCCGGGGATCCGTCTCTGACCTACCCCGGCACCATCGCCGGCACCCCCCATTACATGTCGCCGGAACAGGCCCGGGGCGAGGAAGTGGACAGTCGCAGCGACCTTTTCTCCCTCGGTGCCGTGCTCCACTGCGCCGCCACGGGACGGCATCCCTTCGCCGGGGCGACCACCACCGCCGTGCTCCGGGGCGTCCAGGAAGATATCCCCGCCCCCATGAAGCGGCCGGGGGCCGCCTATCCCCGCTGGCTGCGGGAGCTGGTGGGAGCCCTCCTGGAAAAGGAGCGCGACCGCCGCCCCGGCAGCGCCGCCGAGGTGATCGCCTGCCTCGCGGAGGAACGGGCGGGCGACCGTCCCGCGGCTTCCCGCCGCCGACGCCGGGCCAAGTGGACGGCCTTGGCCGCCGCCGCGCTGGCCGGGACCACCGCCGCCCTGATCCCGTGGACGCCGGTCCGAGATCTCCTCCCCGATGCCGGTCGCTCCCGCCCGGACCGGGCCTTGCTCGCTACGTCCGTGAACCGTTCGGACGAAACCGGCACCGTCGAGCTGGCGGCGACCGGCGAGATTTTTGCCACCCTTCGGGAAGCCTTCGCCGCCACCTCCGGCAGCGCCACCTTCCTGCTCCGCGGACGCCTGGAGTGTCCGGACACCCTCTTCAGCGCGCCCGATCAGGAGATCCACCTGCTGGCCGCTCCGGGAGCATCGCCCGTGGTTGTGGCCACCCACCGCGACGACCACGCCCTCTTCCTCGCGGGCCCGACCCGGATCTCCGGCATCCGCTTCGAGCGGGGCGAGACCGGCGTCACCAGCCTCCCCATCGTCGGATTCCTCTCCGACGAGCACGAGGTGGTGGTCGAGGACTGCGTCTTCTCGCAGAGGGCCGAGGTGGACGGACGGCGCAACCTGTCCCCCGCGCTGGGCATCACCGGCACAAAACGCGCCGTGGTCCGGCGCTGCCTCTTCCAGGGAGGGAGCGGCCTGTGGCTGGCCTTCGTGGAGCACCGGGGCGTGCCGGAGGCCGAAATCCGCGTGGCAGACTGCGTCTTCGACAATTCCCAGGGGCTCCGCCTCTTCTCCTGGGTGCCCGGCGACCGCGGCCTCTCCCTGCGCATGGAGCGGTGCGTGGGGCTCCTCGACGACTTCGCGGAACTGGTCGAGGGCAGCGGGAGAATGCGCACGAGCTTCGACCTGCGCGACTGTCTGATGGATGTGCAGGATTCCGCCTTTCGCACCCAGGCTCCATCCCTCGCCGCCATCCTCGACCGCCTCGAATGGACGGGCCGGGGGAATGTCTTCCGCGCCGGGGTCCCCGCCGCTGCGACCGCGTCGTCCCAGGGCATGGCCGCACCGGGCCTGCGGGAGGACCTCCTCGCCACGGGCCGGGTCGTGGAGTTCCCCATCGACCGCACCGCCCTCGGCGGAGATCCCGTCGACATGGCCGAATGGAGGGAGGCTCTTTCCAGCGAGGCCCCCGCAGCGGCAAGGAACACCCTCGGGCTGTTCATCCGGTGACGGGGATTCCGATGTTTGGAAAAAAAGCGGAAAAACCCTGAAAGAACCGCCGCCCGGCTGGATAGAGAGGGGGTAGATGAAAGCACGCGTCTGCCACCTCCTCGCCATTCCCACCCTCGCCTTTCTCGCCTCCACAGCGGTCCCCCTTCGCGCCGCTCCGGTTGTGATCGACGATTTCTCGGACGATCTGGCGCCGAGAACCTCGAACGCCTACCACGACGGCGCCATGCTGGGTGGCGAACTGGACATCCTCATCAGCCTTCTCGATGCGGCGACGGTCGAAATCGCCGGCGGAATCCTCACCCTGTCCGGCGTCACCGAGACATCGGGGCCGAACAACGCCCAGTTCATCTACGACGGCAACGATGGCAGCTCCACCCTCTCCTATGGCCTGCCAAGCGTCGATCTCACCGACGGGGGATCGAATGACCGCTTCGCCCTCGACCTGGACTCCGTCACCGGAAGCATCAACATCCAGGTCCGGGTTTTTGACAGCAGCGGCAACTACCTGGCTCTCCAGGCCGACGGTGTGACGAGCGCCGGCGTTCTGGAATTTCCCTTTGCCGACTTCGTTCAGTTTGGCGAAGGCCCCGATTTCGCGGCGGCGAAACAGGTGAGCTTCTTTGTCTATCTCGACACCGGGGAAGGGTTCTCGATCGATTCCTTCATGGCCACGGGACCGGAGTCCACCACGCCTCCAGTGGTCACCCCGGCTCCCGACACCGTCCGTCCCGCCCTCCAATTCCAGAACGCGAAGCGTCTCAAGACACCGCGCCCGCGCCACACCATCAAGGGACGCGCCACGGACAACGTCGCCGTGGCCAAGGTGGAGATGAAGTCCCGCCTCCAGAAAGGCTGGCACAAGGCCAAACTGCGGCCCAACGGAAACTTCTCCTTCAAGACGAAGCGGCTCAAAAGCGGGAGGAACGTCCACCAATTCCGCGCCACCGACACCAGCGGCAACCGCTCGAAGGTCCGGAAGGCCAAGCCGGCGGGGAAATGAGACGGGGATCCCCCCCGCTCAGTTCACCACGAACACGTCCACGACGAACCAGGCGATCATGCCGAGGGCGAGGGCGACGCGGCCGACGATGCCCGCGAGCCCACCGACGACGGTGCCCACGGTGGATTGCCCGGCTTCCTTCACCTCCTTCTTCGCGACGAAGATCTCGAAAACGAACACCCCTGCGATCGGCCCGACGATCAGCCCCGGCAGCCCGAAGAACAGCCCCACGATGCCGCCGAGGATCGCGCCCACGATGCCCCATTTGCTGGAGCCGAACCACTTCGCCCCGAGCGCACCGCTGAGCCAGTCGAGGGCGATGGAGAGGGCGAAGAGGACGCCGATGAAGACGAGCCCCTGCCAGGCGAGGCCCGAGGCCTCCATGCCCATCGTGAAGTAGAAGAGCAGTGCTCCCGCAAAGATCAGCGTCGTGCCGGGCAGCACGGGAAGGAAGGTGCCGAGGAAGCCGACCACCAGCATGACCACCACCGCAGTCCAGATGAAGGTGGCGTAGAGGGCGTCACCGGAGAGGAAATCGGGCCAGGCGGCGAGGAGGGGATGCATAGGATTCCGTCACCTGTAGCATGGGCTTGCGGTCCATGCATCCCGAGGTTCCAGTTGAGAGTGGATTGTTGAGAGGCTGGAAAGGAGCGGCTTGCGCCGAGCCCCAGCGGTTCGTTCCAGAAAATCGGATGGGCAGGACCCGTCGAAGGCGGAACCTGTAGCCGAGGGCATCGACCTCGGTCGAGCGTCGTTTGGACGCCCGCTCCGCGCCCAATGGACGCGGCGACAGCGGGACATGGG
>CAYSZN010000059.1:0-2847 GCA_964435425.1 uncultured Akkermansia sp.
CCCGGCGCGGCGGCAACGGAGGAGATGCCCTGCGCCGTTGGCTCTCGAACGCGGGCGGAGGCCTGCGTGTCCGTCCGTGATCGAAACCGCAATGAACCTTCCTACCCCATGAACAGTGCCTCTTGGCCGGTCCGGCTTTATACCCTGGATGTCTCCCGGGGATTGGCGGCGCTTTCGGTGGTCCTATGGCATTGGGAACATTTCACCTACGATGGCCCGGTCAAGCCGGCCGACTATTCGCCGGTGACGCAGCCGCTCTATCATTGGCTCAAGCCCTTCTACGAGCGGGGTCATTCGGGCGTCCAGTATTTCTTCCTCCTCTCGGGCTTCGTCTTCTTCTGGCTCTACCGGGATTCGATCCAGAAGCGGGCGACTTCCGCCTACGAGTTCGCGGTGCAGAGGTTTTCAAGACTCTACCCGCTACATCTGGTGACGCTGGTGCTGGTGGCGCTCCTGCAAGGTCTGTATGTCTCGCGGGAGCAGACGTTTTTCGTGTATCCGAACAACGATCCGTTCCATTTCCTGCTGCATCTCGGCTTTGCCTCGAACTGGGGACTGGAAAAGGGCCTGTCGTTCAATGGTCCCGTCTGGTCGGTGTCGGTCGAGATCCTGCTCTACCTCCTGTTCTTCCTCGTCGCGCTCCTGGGCAGGGGAGGGGCGGCCTTCTGCGTGGCCACGTCGATGCTCGCCTCCGCGCTCTATGTGGTGACCGACCACGGAGTCTTCACCGGCGCCGCGATGTTCTTCCTCGGGGGATTCGTCTATCACGCGACCGTGTGGATCACGGCGCGCCACCCCCGCCTCGCACCGGTTGTCGGCGGCATCGCCGTCGCGATGTGGATGGGCGTCCTGGTCCATTTCTATGGGTTCGACCTGTCCCATCTGGTTTCCTCCGCGAAGGTTCCCGAGCGCATCCTGGCGATCGGATTCCAATACTACCTGCTGTTTCCCCTCACCATCTGCGCCCTGGCCCTGCTGGGGATCCATCGCGACGGATTCATGAAGTCCATCGCGTGGATTGGGGACATCACCTATTCGTCCTACCTGGTCCATTTTCCGCTCCAACTGATCCTCGGGCTGGCCGTGAGCTACGGCGTGCTGGGCAGGGAATTTTACAAGAGTCCGGTTTCCTTGATCGCCTTTTTCGCCTTCCTCGTGCCCGCCTCGTTCTGGGTCTACCGGAAGTTCGAGCTGCCGATGCAGAACTGGATTCGGAGAACATGGGCCGCGTCGGGAGTCCGCGACCGCCATCGCAACGAAGGGAATGGGGCGCGAAACGCGCCATAGCCCCAGAAGACCTGCCCCTCGTCGATTTTCGTTGCGGCCCGCGCCGGTCTGTGCGAATCAGCGGGCCATGAGTCAGTTTCAAGATCGAGTGGTCGTGGTCACCGGCGCGGGCCGGGGGATCGGCAAGGAAATCGCGAAGGCCTTCGTCGAGCGTGGCGCCAAGGTCGCGGTGGCGAGCCGGACCGAGGCGAACGCCCTTGCCGCGGCCGAGGAGCTGAGCGCTCTGGGCAAGGGCCTCGCGAAAGGCTACGCCGTGGACATCGCCGACCATGCCGCGACCCTTGAGTTCGGCAAGCAGGTGTCCGCCGACCTCGGCGCGGCCAGCATCCTCGTGAACAATGCCGGCATCACCCGCGACGGCCTCGCCCTGCGCATGAGCGAGGAGGACTGGGACGCCGTCCTCGACACGAATCTGAAGGGTGCCTTCAACGCCGTGAAGGCCTTTCAGCGCTCATTGCTCAAGGCCGATGACGCGCGCATCGTCAACATCAGCTCCGTCATCGGCCTGATGGGCAATGCGGGGCAGTGCAACTACGCCGCGAGCAAGGCGGGGCTGATCGGCTTCACCAAGGCGCTGGCCAAGGAATTCGCGGGCAGGAAGGTCTGCGTCAACGCCGTCGCCCCCGGCTTCATCATCACCGACATGACCGACGAGCTGACGCCCGAAATCCAGGAGCAGATCAAGGGGAACATCCCCCTCGGCTGCTTCGGCGAGACGGCGGACATCGCCAACGCGGTGCTTTTCCTCGCTGGTCGAGAGGCGCGCTACATCACGGGTCAGGTCCTGACCGTGGACGGTGGGATGGTGATGTGACATGGGTCAAGAGTCATGGGTCAGGAGTGAGAAGGAGATGAATGCTGAAGTGATCTATCCGAAGGAGTTTGTTGGCGAGGCGAGCGCTTGGATTGCGGAGCGCATCCTCGCGAAGCAGCAGGGGGGCGGCGTGTTCCGCCTGAGCCTGTGCGGCGGCTCGACGCCGGCGCCGATCTACCGGGCGCTGGCGGCCTGGCCGGGAATCGACTGGGAGCGCGTCATGCTCACCTTCGGTGACGAGCGCAGCGTGGGCCCGGACGACGCGCAGAGCAACTACCGGATGGTCAAGGAGGCTCTCCTCGACGCCTCCGGCATCCGCGCGGCGAACGTGCTGCGCATCTGCGGCGAGCTGCCGCCCGCCGAGGCGGCGGAGCGCTGCGAGACCCACCTCCGCAAGCTCGCAAACTTGGCGGGCGAACCCTGTTTCGTCCACGACCTGATCCTGTTGGGCATGGGGGACGACGGCCACACCGCCTCGCTCTTCCCCGGCACCGAAGCCCTCGCCGAGCGCGAGCGATGGGTCGTGGCGAACCATGTGCCCCAGCAGGACACCTGGCGCATCACCTTCACCTATCCGCTCATCGGGGCGGCGAAGGAGGCGCTCTTCCTCGTGAACGGTGCGAACAAGCACGACCGCGCCCGCGAGGTGCTGGCCGGAGACCCGGCGTTTCCCGCCAGTGCAATCACGGCAGGGCGCGTGCTCTGGTTCATCGGCGGGTGAGAGGCGCGATCAGGGAAGGCGTTTT
>CAYSZN010000059.1:2947-10790 GCA_964435425.1 uncultured Akkermansia sp.
GATGGGCCATCCCTTGTCCGACATGCATGCGGCCATTCCCTGCCCCCAATCCGTCGAGGAGCTCGACCTCCTCGCGAGCGAACCGGATCGTGGCGTCGTCGAGGCGCTGGAGCACAGCGACGGCGACCTCCTCGTGGCCGGAGCCGGGGGGAAGATGGGCTTTCACCTCGTCCTGATGCTGCGCCGGGCCCTCGATGTGCTCGGATCGGGCCGGCGCGTCGTTGCAGTCTCGCGCTTCGGCGAGCCTTCGTCGCGGGAAGCCTTCGAGAGCGCGAACATCGCGACGGTCTCCGCCGATCTCACCGATCCGGATGCGGTGGCGGCGCTGCCCGAGGCGGGCGCGCTCTTCTTCCTCGCGGGGAAGAAGTTCGGCACCGGAGGATCGCCGGACGAGCTGCGGCGCTTCAACGAGGAGATGCCGGCCCTGGTCGCGGAGCGTTTCGCCGGAGCGCGCATCGTGGCGCTATCGACGGGCTGCGTCTATCCCTTCGTCGCGGCGGAGGACGGCGGTTCGAAGGAGGAGGACGAGCCCGCGCCGGTCGGGGACTACGCGGCCTCCTGCCTCGGGCGCGAGCGCGCCTTTCTCGCCGCCAGCGAGCGCCACGGCACGCCCTTGTCCCTCGTCCGACTGAACTACTCCGTCGATCTGCGCTACGGCGTCCTCGTCGATCTCGCCCAGAGGGTCCTCGCCGGCGAGCCGGTCGAGCTGGCCATGGGCTGGTTCAACTGTATCTGGCAGGGAGACGCCGTCGCCCACACGGTGAGGGCCCTCGGTCTCGCCGCTCCTGCGCCGGAGGCTTGCGTCCTCAACGTCACGGGATCCCGGATTCTCTCCGTGCGCGACACGGCCGAGGCCCTCGCGGATCGCCTCGGGCGCTCCATCTCCTTCTCCGGAAGCGAGGCGGGAACGGCGTGGATCAGCGACGCCTCGAAGTCCCACCGTCTCTTCGGGCCGCCCTCCGTGCCGGAGGAGCGGCTCCTCGACTGGGTCGCCGAATGGGTCGGACACGGACGGCCCCTGCTGGGCAAGCCGACCCGCTTCGAGGTGCGGGATGGGACATATTGAGCCAAGGGAAGACGCCGCCGCACGGATCTGGTTTGGAGCCAGCGGTCTAGCCGCTCCTTTTGGCCCCCCGGTTCCAGCGCCGGATCACTCCGCGGCAAAGGCCTTGAACTGGCCCTCGATGTCGGCGGCCTTCGGATCGCCCTCGTGGAAGACGAAGCGCCAGCGGAAGTTCACCGTCTCGCCCTGGGGAAGGACAAGCTGGCCAGCGGTCTTGTCGTCCAGGGATTCGAAGTGGCTCTTGCCGAAGATGTTCGCGGTGACGAGACCGTAGGTGCGCGAGTGCCAGTAGGTGGGGTGGCGGGGGTTCGAGGGATGGTCGAGGATGGCGATGCCGACGGGCTTTCCGCCGATTTCGCCGTAGGAATCGATCCAGCGGGCACGCTTGCCCCAGGTGTCCTTGCCCGAGATGCCTTCGCTGTTGAGGAGGTGGGCGGTGGTCGACTTTTCCCCGGAGCGGCGTTCCACCTGCAGGTCGTAGGCGACGCGGATGGCCATGCCGGCATCCTTGTCGTCTTCGAAGGTGACGGGGCCGTGGGAGGCATGGAAGGCGATTCCGATGTCGAGAAGACGGGGGCCCTTGGGGCCGGAGGGGGCGGAGAAGCGGACCGTCCGGGTGTCGCTGAGAATGACGGAGCCGTCGGCGGCGACGTAGTCGTTCTCGGAGACGAACTGGCCCTCCGTTTCGCCGCTCTCGATCGATTGGAAGCCCTTGTGGACGGTGCGACCGGGCTCCTTCCCCTTGTGGGCCTGCACCGCCCAGAAGTTATGCCCATTCACCTTGCAGTGGGCGAACCAGAGCGACTGGTGGTGGGGGTGGTCGGTGTCCTCGTCGCCGGTCTCCTCGAAGGGGAAGCGCCGCGTCATCGGCACCTGGCCGGGACCGAGGACGGGGTAGAAGGCGGGGAAGAACCGCTCCTTGTTCGTGCGGTATTCCGTGAAGAGCTCGCCATCCAGCTCGATGCGGAGGCCATCCTCCGATTCGACGAGCGTCACCGCCGAGGGTTCGGCATGGAGGAAGGACAGGGGCAGAACGCCGAAGGCAAGGACGAGGAGAAGGGAGCGAGTCATGTATACAATGCTAGATCGGACGGATGCCCCGCGCGACTTCTCCGTGCGAACGCATTCACGCCAGCGGACGGGGCGGACTCAGAGGACCGTGTCGTCCTTCGGTGCGGGCGCTTCCTTCGTTGCGTCGGGCGCGGCACCGGGTGCCTGCGGCGCTTCGGGAGCGCCGGGCTGGACGATCTTGGCCTTCTCGCGCAGGCCTTCGACGTATCCTCCCATCTTCTCTGACTTTGCCTGCTCGTAGAGATCCTCGCTGAGCCCCTCCTTGACCTCGGCGAACTCCAGGGCCTTGGCCTCCTTCTTGCCGTTGACCTTGATGATGTGGTAGCCGAAATCGGTCTTCACGAGGTCGCCGATGGCCCCGATCTCCTGGGCGAAGGCGGCGGTCTCGAACTCGGGCACCATCTGGCCCTTTTCGAACTCGCCGAGGTCGCCCCCCTGCGCCTTGCTCGGGCAGTCGGAGTGCAGGCCGGCCATCTCGGCGAAGTTCTCGCCCTTCTTCGAGACAATTTCTGCGCGCAGCTCCTTCGCGATCTTCTCCTTGGCGGCGAGCTGCGCCGCATCGGTGATCCCCTGGGTCGAGATGAGAATGTGGGCGGCGTCGACGCTGGCCTTCTGGTCGAACTCCTCGGGATGCTCGTCGAAGTATTTCTTCACCTCGGCTTCGGCGGGCTTGGCCACCTCGGCGGTGACCTTGTCGTAGAGCTTACGGATCCTCGTGTCGATCGCGATCTGCTCGCGGATGCGCTCGAGGCTGACGCCGGCGGTCTTGGCGAACTCCTCGAGGCTCTCGCCTTCGGGGATCTGCTTCGCGATCGCCTGGAGGCTGGTATCGACCTCCTCGTCGCTGGCCTTCAGGCCCTCCTTGTCCGCCGCGTCGATGAGGAGGGTCTTCTGGATGAGCTCGTTCATCACCATCTGCTGGATCTGCGGCTCGATGAGGGCGCGCTGCTCGGGCGGCATCTGCTCGAACTGGCGTCCGTAGCGGGCCGTGAAGAGCTCGCGCACATCCAGCACGGTGATGGGGGTGCCGTTGACTTCGAGGACGACGTCGGTCTCGGAGATCGGTGCGGGTGCGGCGGCAGGGGCGGGCGTCTCCGCGGCGGCGGGGGCCTTCGGTTCGGTCGCGGCGTCCTGGGCGAAGGAGGGCGACGTGGGCAGGACGAGGGCGACGGCGGCAGCGGCCGGAAGAAGGAGAGGAGTGGATTTCATGCAGTTTCCGCCATTTTCGGCGCGATCCGGCCTGAAACAACTGGTATTTCGGAACGGATTCCTGGTGGCCGGAGCGGGTGGCCGGGGACATTTCCGGGCGGTGGATTTCGAAAATTGAGAAGTTGCGATGCGAGTTTGGCCATGTTTGAGCTACCTTTCCGGATCGCCCTGACACCAGACCTCTTCTCCCTCCGCCTATGCACGACCTCACCCTGATCTCCACCATCGCGGCCGGCTTCACGGCGGCCTGGCTCCTCGGCCTGCTGACGCAGTGGATGCGTCTGTCGCCGATCGTGGGCTACCTGCTAGCGGGGGTGCTGATCGGCCCCTACACGCCGGGCTTCGTCGGGGATCTCGGCATCGCGACGCAGCTCGCCGAGGTGGGGGTGATCCTCCTGATGTTCGGGGTGGGCCTGCATTTCCACCTCAAGGACCTCGTCGCGGTGAGGAAGGTGGCGGTGCCGGGCGCGGTCGTCCAGAGCGCCTTCGCGACCCTGGCGGCGATGGGGTTGTTCTATCTCTTCGGCATGCCGCTCTCGACGGGGGCGGTCATCGGCATGGCCATGGCCGTGGCCAGCACCGTGGTGCTGATGCGGGTGCTGATGGACGCGAACGTGATGAGCGCTCCCGAGGGCCACGTCGCGGTGGGCTGGCTCATCGTCGAGGACATCTTCACCATCGTCCTCCTCGTCCTCATCCCCGTGCTCGGCAGCAGCGGCGGACACGGTGCGGAGGCCGCCCAGGCCGCAGGCCATGCGGCGGGACACGGAAGCGGAGACGGTGGTCCGCTCTGGTGGACGCTGGGGATCGCGCTGGTGAAGCTCGCGGTGCTCATCGTCGTGGTGCTCTGGGCCGGTTCCCGCATCATCCCGCGACTCCTCGTGAAAGTGGCGAGGCTGCGCTCGCGCGAGCTCTTCACGCTGACCGTGCTCGTCTTCTCCGTGGCCGTGGCGGCGGCGTCCTACTTCTTCTTCGGCGCCTCCATGGCCCTCGGCGCCTTCCTCGCGGGCATGGTCGTGGCCCAGTCGCCGGTCAGCAGCCAGGCCGCCGCCGACGCCCTGCCGATGCGCGACGCCTTCGCGGTGATCTTCTTCGTCTCGGTCGGCATGCTCTTCGATCCGAGGTTCCTCGTCGAGGAGCCCCTGATGGTCCTCGGCGGGCTGGCCGTGATCCTCCTGGTGAAGCCGCTCGCGGCGCTGCTCATCGTCGCCCTGCTGGGCTATTCGGCCCGCACCGCCCTCACCGTGGCCCTCGGGCTCGCGCAGATCGGGGAGTTCTCCTTCATCCTTTCGGACCTGGCGCGGGTGAATGGCCTGATGCCCGACTCCGGCCACAACGTGCTCGTCGCCTCGGCGATCATCTCGATCACTCTGAACCCGCTTCTCTTCCGGAACCTTCCCAGGATCGAGTCGTGGCTGCGTGGGCGTCCCTGGCTCTGGACGCTGCTCAACGCCCGTGCGGAGCGGCGCGCCGCTAGTCTCCAGTCCGGACCAGCCGAGAGTTCGCACGGAGGCCACGGGAAGAAGGCGGGATTCACCATCCTCGTCGGCTACGGTCCCGTGGGCCGGACGGTGCACCGCGTCCTGAAGGAATCGGAGATCGACTCCGTGATCATCGACATGAACATGGACACCGTCGCCGAGCTGAGGGCGGCGGGCGAGAGCGCGATCTTCGGGGATGCCTCGAACGAGCGCATCCTCGAGCAGGCGGACCTGAAAGGAGCCTCCCATCTGGTCGTGACGCTGCCCGACGCTTCCCATCGGGCCGCCATCATCACCGCGGGCCGGACCCTGAATCCGGACATCCGCATCGTCGTCCGCGCCCGCTACCTGCGCGAGCGTGACGAGCTGGAGCGCAATGGGGTGACGGCGGCCGTCTTCGAGGAGGCGGAGGCGGCGGTGGCCCTCGCCCGTCTCGTCATGGCCGGCACCGGCGTCCGCAGGGATGCGGCGAGGGGCAAGCTGGAGGAGATCCGCTTCCAGCTCGCGTTGGAGAGCTTTCCGGACCTGCGTTCGCTGCGGGTCAGGTCGGCGATGGTGTCCTGGGCGCGGGTCCGTTGCCTGTCCACCGATCTCGACCGCGCCGCTGTCCTCGACCGGATCTCGCAAACGCACTTCCGCCTCTGGCCCGTCGTCGAGGCGGGCGGCGGAGTGCCTCTCGGATATATCGCCTCCGAGGCTCTCCTCGCCGACGGGGAAGGGGACTGGACTGCGCTGATCCGTCCACTGCGCCACGTCGCGCCGGAAAAGACGCTGGGCGAGGTCTTCTCGAAGATGTGCGAATGGGGCGAGTGGATCTGTCAGGTCGGCGATCCGCAGGCCCCGCTAGGGATCGTCACGCGGGGGCATCTGCTCGACCGCGTCGAAGGAGACTTCGCCAAAGGCAAGGCGCAGCCGGCCACCGTCCGGCTCGAGGACGCCATCGTCCGCGGCGGCATCCTGACCTCCCTCTCCGCAACGACCCGCGACGAGGCCATCCGCGAGCTCGCCGCCGCCGTTCCGGCCGATGTCCTGCCGGCCGGGATCGATGCCGGGGCGCTGACCCGGCTCGTCTTCGCCCGCGAGGAGGAGATTCCCACGGACCTCGGCAATGGCATCGCCCTGCCCCACGCGAGATGCGAAGGCCTTTCGGCCCCGGTGGCCGTGATCGGACGCTCGCACGAAGGCATCGCCTTCTCCGAAGGGACGGAGGGGGACGTGCGGCTGTTCTTCCTGATCGTGACCCCGGTCGACCGGCCCGAGGCGCATCTCGCGATGCTGAGTCAGGTCGCCCGTCTCGTCGGCGACGAGGCGAAGCGCGAGGCGCTGCTCGCCGCGACGACTCCGGTCGGATTCCTCGAGCTGATCGGCGGGAGGGAATCTACCTGACGAACTGCGAGAAATCCTCCCGTGCCAGACGATCCAGCACTTCCTGCCGCAAGCTGGCGAAGGTGTCGTGCAGGGGGCAGGGCGACCCGGTGCCGCACCAGTGCGGGCCGAAGGGGCACATCACCTGGCTGCTGTCCACGTCCTCGAAGACCCGCACCACGTCCAGCAGCGAGATCCGGGCGGGATTGCGGGCGAGCCGGTAGCCTCCCGCAGGCCCCGGTTTCCCGACGACCAGTCCGGCGGAGGAGAGCTGGGTGAGGATCTTCGCCACCAGCACCCGCGAGAGCTGCCGCGCCTCCGCGATCTCCCCGCTGCCGACGAGGCGCTCCTCCTCGCCGGTCTCCGCGAGATAGCTGACGGCCGCGATGCCGGCCTGGGCGAGCTTGCTGTAGGTGAACATGCGATTTGCGAGGCTCCTTGAGGTAGCCTTGGGTCTAATCCAATCGTAACCGACAATCAAAGAAAAAAAATTCTTTTATTATCCAACAAACCCTGTAGCGTGAGACATCCAACCCTCTCTGCCATGAGCGAAGCCCCTTCCCCCAACAAGCCGGACCTCCAGGGCCGGGCCGAGATCGAACAGCTCGTGAACGCCTTCTACGGGAGGGTCCGCAAGGACGAGATGCTCGGCTTCATCTTCGACGACGTCGCCAAGGTGAATTGGGAATCGCACCTGCCGAAGATGTATTCCTTCTGGGAGACGGTGATCTTCGGAGCCGGGACCTTCCGGGGCAATCCGATGGCCGCCCACGCCAAGCTGGTGCCGCAGACCGAAATGGGGCTGCCGCAGTTCCAGCGATGGCTGACCCTCTTTCGCGAGACCGTCGATACTCTCTTCGAAGGCGAAAAGGCCACGCATATCAAGAGCTGCGCCGAAGACATGGCCAACGTGATCTACTCGCGCATCAACGGCGTGCCCGATCCGCGCTTCGATCCCGCCAACCTCACGCCCGAGCAGCGCGAGCGATACAGCCGCTACCGCGAACAAGCGGCGGAGGCCGCCAAACCGTCCGCGTGAACGCGAGATGAGCTTCCCCGCCTGCAAGCACCGCCGCCGTCCGAAGAACCGAGCCACCGGACTCCGCTGGCTCGCGGCCGAGCCCTATCGCGTCTTTTTCGTGCTCGGCACCGTCTGGAGCGTCGTCGGCGTGGCGCTGTGGCCGCTCTTCTACCAAGGGCTGCTCGCGACCCACCCGCTCCTGAGCCACACGCGGCTCATGATCGAGGGCTTCGGCGGGGCCTTCGTCGTCGGTTTCCTCGGCACGGCGGGGCCGCGGATGGCCTCGGCTCCGAAACTGACGCCTCTGGAGCTGGGCTGGCTCGTCGCCCTGCACACCGGCAGCGCCGCCGCTCATCTGGGCGGGCGGCACGCGGCGGGCGATGTGCTCTTCACCGCCCTCCTCGTCTCGCTGATGGCCTGCCTGATCGTCAGGCTGCTGCGCTTCCGGGCCGAGCCTCCACCGCCACAGCTCCTCCTCGCCCTCGTCGGCCTGCTCTGCGGAGCGACCGGAGCGGCCATGCTGGCGTCGGCGGCGTCGCTCTCGGACCTGCGGGTCTATCGCCTCGCGTCCTTGCTGCTGAACCAAGGCCTGCTCCTGCCGCCCGTGCTCGGGATCGGGTCCTTCGTCTTTCC
>CAYSZN010000060.1:0-10786 GCA_964435425.1 uncultured Akkermansia sp.
TCGCTTTGACGCCGGCAGGGGAGGAACTCTACGACTTCATCCATCCCTTCTTCTCGCGGATCGAGCAGGTCGCGGCGCGGCTGCGTGGCGAGGAAAACGGCCATCTCCGCCTCGCCGCCTCGGCGGCGGCTCTCGGGAACCATCTTCCGGAAGTGCTCCAGATCCTGCGGCGCGAGCTCCCGGAACTCCGTCTCACCCTGCGCGAGATGAACAATCCGGAACTGGAGTCCGCCCTGCGCAAGCAGGAGGCCGACGTCGCCCTCGCGGTGCTCCATCGCAGGACGGGGCCAGGCATTCAGGCGGTGAAGCTGCTCGACCTGCCCCTCGCTCTGGCCGTGCCGGAGGCCTGTCCGCTCGACTCGTTCGAGGCGCTCGCCGCCGGGGCGGGTGGAGAGCCCTTGCCGCATCCGCTGATCGCCCTGCCGCGGACCGAGCCGGTCTCGCAGCTCTTTCAGAGCGGTCTTCTCGCCTCCGGTCTCAAGTGGGAGCCGGCGATGGAGGTTTCGGAGCTGGGACTGATCCTGAACTACGTGGCCAAGGGCTTCGGGTTCGGCGTGGCGGTGGACATCCCAGATGCGGCCTGGCCGGAGGGTGTGAGGAAGATCCGGCTGCCGGCGGCGTTTCCGCCGCTGACGCTCGGAGCCCTGCACGCGGGAGAGCTGAAGCCGGTGGCGGCGCGCTTTCTCGAGCTCGTCCGCGGACATGCGGCATTGCTGAAGCGGGCGCTGCGGAAGGGGAGCGGGGAGGATCGCTGAACAGGAGATTCCTCTGGCGCAGCCTGCGCATCGGGTCTAGGTTCCCCGCCTTGGAACGGGCCGGAGACGGTCGCTGCCTCCTTCGGGAGGGAGAGGAAAGTCCGGACACCACACGGCAGCATGCCCGGTGAAAGCCGGGGCGTTCCGCTGTAATGGCGGGGCGACGGAAAGTGTCGCAGAAAACAAACCGCCTTCCGAAGCCCTCCGGGGCCGGGGGAGGCAAGGGTGAAAAGGCGAGGTAAGAGCTCACCGCCCCGAGGGTGACCGAGGGGGCAGGACAAACCCCATGCGGTGCAAGACAGAACAGGGCAAACGGATCGCCGGTCCGGCCCGGCGGCTCCGGTCGCTGGATGAGCCCGGGTATTAGTCGCACCCCGCTTCGGCGGGGAGGCTCCGTCCCGCAAGGGGTGGGGCCTAGAGAAATGATCGTCCGTCCGGATCGACCACGGTCCGGACGAACAGAATCCGGCTTACGGGGCCCGTTCCAAGACTCCTTCCCGGAAACGGATGAGCACAAGGGCTATGGCTTGTTGGCGTCATTGCGAAGACTTCGTGGATGCCCGAAAGAGGGGCGACACGAATGCGAAAGGACTTGATGGCTAGTATGCCGCCCCGGAAGCGGGAGCGGAAGGGGAGTGGTTTCCAGTGGGAGGTCGCGGCGGCGCTGCTTGGCGCGGCGGCGCTGTCTTCCTGCTCCGCCGGGATGTATCACAAGCGTGCGGACCGCGAGGCCTACACGGTGCTTTTCGAGAAGACGCCCAAGGTGGAGAACGTCGATCCCGCCGATGTGGAGCTGACGGAGGCCGAGATGCCGGATCTCTCGGCGCTGCGTCCGCGGACGCAGTCGGACGATGTGATGGGAGAGTTCGCCAGCTACGAGAGCGGGGCGAAGGTGCTGCCTCTCGATCTCGCTCTGGAGATCGGGATCCAGCGGAGCCGGTCCTATCGCTCGGCCAAGGAGTCGGTGTTCCTTTCGGCCCTCGACCTGACGCTCGCCCGGCACCGCCTCTCGCCGATCTTCTCCGCCGGCGGACGCGGCACGCGGGCCACCGACTCCCGCGCGGCGGAGCTGGAGGCCGGCATGACCGAACTGGTTTCGACGAACACGTTCGCGAGGACGCAGTCGGCGGGATTCACCTGGCTCCACAAGACCGGAGCCCGCCTCTCCGCCGACTTCACCCAGGACTTCCTCCGCATCATGACGGGGAACCGCTCGGTCAACGAGTCCGACCTCGCCGTCTCGCTCGTGCAGCCGCTTCTGAAGGGCGGCGGCGTCGCCGTCACGATGGAGGCGCTCACCCAGGAGGAGAGGAACCTGCTCTACGACCTGCGCGAGTTCGCCGATTTCCGGAGGAGCTTCGTCGTCGGGCTCACGGGCGACTACTACGGCGTGCTGCGGGCGCGGGACCTGATGAGGAACAACTATGTCGCCTATCAGGGGTTCGTGAAGAACGTGGAGCGGGAGGAGGGCTTCGCCGACGTCGGGCGCCGCACGCAGAACCAGCTCGGGCGCCTTCGCCAGGCGAAGATCATCGCGGAGACGCGATGGATCGACGCGATCCGCGTCTACATGACGAGACTCGACGAATTCAAGATCAGCCTCGGCATTCCGGTCGATGCCCGCCTCGTTCTCGATGATCGCGAGCTGGCGAAGCTGAGGATCGAGGAGCCTCCGGTCTCCCGTGACGAATCGGTCGAGATCGCGATGGTCTCGCGACCGGACCTCGCTACTGCGGGCGATATGGTCGCGGATGCGGAGCGGCGCATCCAGGTGGCGAAGAACGGACTTCTCCCCGGTCTCGACGTGTCGCTCGACTACCAGCCGACGAGCGATCCGGGGGACACGACGCCGGGGATCAACTGGGACCGGCGGCGCTGGGCGAGCTCGGTCAATCTCGATCTGCCGCTCGACCGCAAGGCGGAGCGCAATGCCTACCGCGCCTCCTTCGTCGGATTGGAGCGCGCCCGCCGCGCCGAGGAGCAGGCGCACGACCGCGCCCGTCTCCAGGTCTACGAGGCATGGCGCGCGCTCGATCAGGAGCGGCTCAGCTTCCGCCTCGCGGAGGACGGCGTGGCCCTGGCCAACCGACGCCTCGAGGAGCAGTTGCTGCTGTCGGAGCTCGGCCAGGGCGAGGCCCGCGATCTCGTCGATGCGCAGGAGGATCTCGTCGATGCGCAGAATTTGCGCACCGGCGCGCTCGTCGACTATACCTTAGCGCGGTTGCGCCTTTGGAGGGACATGGGGATCCTGTATATTAAGCCAGACGGTTCTTGGGCGGAGAGGCTTCAAAACGAAACCCCCCGATGAACGTTCCCGCAGAAGGAATGAAAAAGTGGATCATCATGGGTTCGGTGCTGGCTGGTTTGGTCGTGGCGATTGTCGCGGTCCGCAGCGTCGGCAAGGATGGAAAGAAGACGGAGGGCCTGCCGGTCGCTACGGCGGTCCGCGGCGACCTCGTCATCGACGTGCTCGAAGGCGGCAACATCCAGGCGCTCAACTTCCTCGAGTTCCGCAACGAGGTGAAGCTGTCCGGCGGTGTGAAGATCCTCGAGATCATCGAGGAGGGCTACTATGTGACGGAGGAGGATGTCGCCAAGGGCAAGGTGCTGGTGCGGCTCGACCAGTCCGACCTGGAGGAGGCGATCGTCGACCACGACGTCCAGTTCCAGCAGACGGACGCCCTCCATGCCGAGGCGAAGCAGAACATCGAGATCCAGGAGAGCGAAGCTCTCAGCAAGATCAAGTCGTCCCGGCAGGCCCTTCGCTTCGCCCTCCTCGACTTCCAGAAGTTCGTGGGCGCACAGGCCGCCGAGGCCACCCTCAGGAAGCTGGGGCTGCCCTACGACAACGACTCTCTCGCGGTCTACGAGAAGGAGGCCACCGATCTGATCGTGAAGGCCTTCGAGTCGAGCAAGGCGTCGGGCGGCGGCGAGTCGGACGACGAGGCGAACATCGCTTCTTTTGCGCTCACCGCGAACGACAGTCTCGCCTCGAACGTGAACTTCGGCTCCTTCCTCAAGGACGAGCTGCTGGGCGACGGCGAAGCCGAGCAGAAGATCCGCCGGATGCGCGACGAGGCGCTCGTCGCCTCCTCCGAGCTCGCCGTGGTCGAGGAGTCGGTCGCCGGCGCGAAGCGTCTCCACGAGCGCGATTTCATCACCAAGCAGACTCTGGAGAACGAGCTTGTGGGCCTCGACAAGGCGCGCCTGGCCCTCCAGCGCAGCGAGACCGAGCTGGAGCTCTTCCGCGACTACGAGTTCCCCAAGGAGGCCGAGAAGATGCTCTCGCACTACGAGGAGGCGCTGCTCTCCCTCATCCGGACGAAGCGCGAGAAGCTGGCCCTGATGTCGCAGATCTACGCGAAGTACCGCTCGGTGAAGCGCCGCTACGATCTGGAGCTGAAGAAGCGCGAGAATCTGGAGGAGCAGCTCGCCGGCTGCGTGATCCGCGCGAGCCAGGTGGGCCTGGTCGCCTACGGCGGGGCCAGCGGCGACTACTACGCCTCCCGGGTCTACGACGGGATCTCCGCCGGCGCGACGCTGAAAACGGGCCAGCCCATCATCACCATTCCCGACATGTCCAAGCTCGGCGTCGAGGTGAAGATCCACGAATCGAGCATCAAGAAGATCGAGCTCGGCCAGAAGGTCTACATCACCGCCGAATCCGTTCCCGACAAGACGCTGCTCGGTCGCATCTCCAAGGTCGCCGTGCTGCCCGATTCCAACGCCTCGCGCTTCAATCCCTCGCTCAAGGTCTATCCCTCGACGGTCGAGATCGAGGGCACCCACGAGTTCCTCAAGCCGGGCATGAGCGCGAAGGTCGAGATCATCGTGTCCGAGCTGGACAATGTCACCTACATTCCCGTCCAGGCCGTCTTCGTCGAGAACGGCGAGCATTTCGTGTTCCTCAAGACCCTCGCCGGCTACGAGCGCCGCACGGTCGAGATCGGCTCGCACAACAACGACTACATCGAGCTGAAGAAAGGCATCGATGCAGGCGATCTGGTTCTCCTGAAGATGCCCGACGACTACGAGCCCGCGCAGATCGACAAGTCCCGCGTCGCGAAGCGGAAGACGGAGGAGGGAGTTCCCGCCCGGAGCGTGGAGCCGAAGAAGACCGCCTCCGCGGAGGAAGGCGGGGAATCCGCTTCCGATGACAGGGCCTGAACGATCCACGACGCTTGCGTCCCCCGCCGGTTCCGCTTCGTCGCCGTCGTCTGTGTCCCCGGTCATCGAGCTCCGGGGAGTCGAGAAGCACTACTGGATGGGCGACACGCTGGTGAAGGCGCTCCAGGGGATCGATCTGGCGATCTATCCGGGCGACTACATCTCCATCCTCGGACCGTCAGGCTGTGGGAAGTCGACCATGCTGAACATCCTGGGCTGCCTCGACCAGCCCACGGTGGGTCAGTATCTTCTCGACGGGATCGATGTCTCCCAGCTCGGCGACGACGACCTCTCGAAAGTCCGGGGAAAGAAGCTCGGCTTCATCTTCCAGAGCTACAACCTCATCCAGCAGCTCACCGTCGTCGAGAACATCGAGGTGCCTCTCTACTACCAGGGCGTGCCGGAGAAGGAGGGGCGCGAGATCGCGGTCGAGCTCGCCCATCGCGTCGGCCTCGGCAAGCGGCTCGACCACCGGCCCACGGAGCTTTCCGGGGGGCAGCAGCAGCGCGTCGCCATCGCCCGGGCCCTGTCCAACGATCCCGCGGTGATCCTCGCCGACGAGGCCACGGGCAACCTCGACTCGAAGTCGGGAGGGGACATCCTCGAGATCTTCGACAATCTCAACACCGACGGGAAGACCCTCATTCTCATCACCCACGACGAGGGCATGGCGGACCGCACCTCGAGAACGATCCGCCTCAAGGACGGCGCGGTGGCCTACGACAGCCGCGGGGAGGCGCGGTCCCGATGACTCTTCTCGGTTTCGTCCGCGAGCTCTCGCCCTTCCGCCTGAAGCGGGCCGTCATCCTCGGGCTGAAGAGCCTCTGGATGCACCGGCTGCGTTCCTTGCTCACCGCGATGGGGATCGTCTTCGGCGTCTGCTCCGTCATCGCCATGCTCGCGATCGGGGAGGGGGCGAGCCACGAGGCGCAGCAGCAGATCAAGGAGCTCGGCAGCCAGAACATCATCCTCCGCTCGGTGAAGCCGACGAACAAGACCACGGCTGGGGAGGAGGTGAGGTCCCTCATCCTCACCTATGGACTCACCTACCGCGACATCTCGCAGATCCAGGCGACGGTGCCGGGCGTGCTCGTCACCGTGCCCTCCCGGCAGGTCAAGGATTTCATCTGGAACGAGAACCGGAGCATCGACGGCACCACGTTGGGCACGGTCCCCTGGTTTCCCGAAATGCGGAACCGCCAGGTGGTCCGGGGGCGCTACTTCACCGAGATCGAGATGGCCGGGCGGGCGCCGGTCTGCGTCCTGTCAAGGAGCCTCGCCCGGCATCTCTTTCCCCTCAGCGAGCCGATCGGCGACACCATCCGCATCCAGACGAGCTATTTCCGCGTCGTCGGCGTGATCCAGGACGACCCCACCCTCGCCTCGGCCTCGGAGGGCGACGGTCCCGCCACCGACGGAGGGGCGGCCATGGAGATGATGATCCCGATCACCACGCTCGAGGACCATTTCGGCGAAGTGCTCTTCAAATACCGCTCCGGCAGCTTCGAGGCGGAGAAGGTGGAGCTGCACGAGGTGACCATCCGCATCGATACGCCGGACCGGGTCATGCCGGCGGCGGACGCGATCCGCCACCTCCTCGAGCGCAACCACAAGCAGACCGACTACACCATGGTCGTGCCGCTCGATCTCCTCCGCCGCGCCGAGCGCACGAAGCAGATCTTCAACATCGTGCTCGGCTCCATCGCCGCGATCTCCCTGCTCGTCGGTGGGATCGGGATCATGAACATCATGCTCGCGACCGTGACCGAGCGCACCCGCGAGATCGGCATCCGCCGTGCCCTCGGGGCGAAGCGGAAGGACATCGTCGTCCAGTTCCTCGTCGAGACGGTGATGCTGTCGGGAGCGGGCGGAATCCTCGGCGTCGCCCTCGGGCTCGCCATTCCGTTGCTCATCACCTACTTCGCGGGCATGGTCACGATCATCGAGTTCCGGGCGCCCGCCCTGGCCTTCTCCATTTCGGTGATGACGGGCGTTCTCTTCGGGATCTATCCCGCCTTCCGCGCCGCCGGGATGAATCCGGTGGAGGCGCTGCGGCACGAGTGAGGGATGGATCAGGATCGGGTCACGAGGGGACCCATTGGTATCCGTGGCCCGAAGTCCGAAGCGGCCACCATTCACTTTTCACCTTTTACCGCCCGGAGGGCGCCCCAGCGCTTGACCAGCTCGTCGCCCACGGCGCCGGTCAGGATGACGGCTCCGATCACGGCGTATTCGATGTTCTGCGGTATCCAGTCGACGAGCGTGATCATGTTCCGCAGCAGTTGGATCAGGGCCGTCCCGATGACGACGCCGAGGATTGTGCCCGAGCCGCCGCGCAGGCTGCACCCGCCGAGCACGGCGGCGGCGATGGCGAAGAGCTCGTAGAAGTTTCCGAAGTCGACGGGCTGGGCCGAGTTCGTGTCGAGGACGAAGAGCAGTCCGCCGAGGCCGGCGAGCACCGAGCAGATCGCATAGGCGAGAACGGTGAGCGCCTTGGTGCGCACGCCGCTGAAGCGAGCGGCCTCCTCGTTGTTGCCGAGGGCGAGGAGATGGCGGCCGTGGACGGTGCGGTTGAGGAAGATCGCCGCCAAGGTCGCGACGACGGCGAGAATGAGGCAAGGAACGGGAAGGCCGAACTCCGCGGTGATCGGGATTTCGCCATTGGCGAGCCAGCGCAGCTCCTTCATGCCGCTGCCGAAGCCGGCGGTCTGGTCGTTGGTGAGGCCGCGCGTGATCCCACGGTAGAGAAGGAGTCCGCAGAGCGTGACGACGAAGGGTTGGAGCCTGAGGAGGGTGACGAGGACGCCATGGGCGAGGCCGATCGCGAGCACGACGAGGAACGCGACGAGCAGGGCTGGAACGATGGGCCAGCCCTGGCTGGCGACCAGCCAGGGAAAGCCGACCCCGACGAGGCAGATCACCGATCCGACGGAGAGATCGATCCCGCCGGTGATGATGACGAAGGCGACGCCCACACCGATGATCCCGAAGAGAGCGGTGCGGCGCAGCAGGTTCTCCTGGTTGTAGGCGGAAAGAAAGCTGGTCCGCCCGGTGAGCAGGTCGCTCATGATCCAGGTGCCGAGGTAGACGACGACAAGCAGGACGAGGATGCCGAGGATGCGTTTCATGCGGATGGGCTCCGAGGTTTATCCGGTGGGAGGGATTCTGTCAACGCCGACGGACGCTCCGGCAAATCCGCCTTTGCGTTTCGTCCCTCCGCAGGCCAGAGTCCGGCCTATGTCCGATCCCATCGAATCCTCCACCGGGGCTCCGTCGCCGGAGCGCGGCTCGCCCGCCCCGGGATGCTGCATCTTGGCGGCCATCGTCGGCGTGTTCGGTGGCCTCGTCGTGCTCTACTCCGTGGTCGGCACCTATCAGCACCGCACTATCCCCGGCTTCACCCAGGAGACTGCCGCCGCTTTCTCCATCCCCGTCCCCTCCGCCACCCAGGCCGAGGCGGCCAAGGCAAAGCTGAGGCAGATCGAGGCCGCCGTCGCCGAAGGGCGCTCGGAGCGTGTCCTCTTCACGATCGGAGATCTCAATGCCCTCATCGCCTCGCTCGACGAGGCCGCGGACTTCCGCGGCAATGCCCGGGTCGAGCGCATCACGGTCGAGGGCCTCTCCGTGGAAATGGCCCAGCCGATCCGGAGAGGCGTGTTCAAGAAAGGCTTTCGCTACCTCAACGGCACCTTCGTCTTCCAGCCCGAGCTGCGCGCCCGCACGATCGCCTTCAAGCTCCTTTCGATCCGTCCGACCGTCGGCGAGGCGCCCAAGCCCTTCGTCGACAGCTATGCCTCGCTCGACCTCTTCCGGCTCGATCCCGAGATTCCCGCCCTGAAGGCGAACGTCTCCTCCCTTGCCGCTGTCTACACGGAGGAAGGCCAGCTCGTCGTCGAGACGAAGGCCGGGGAGTGAACTATTCTTACTCTTTACTCCCACTCCTTGCTCTTACTCCTCCCCATGCCCTGCCCTTCCATCGTTCCGAAGAAGAGTAAAGAGTAAGAGTCATACAATCCGCGATCCCCGTCTTGCCCTTTCCGCCGCCTTCCTCTACCGTGGCTGTCTGGTCTGAGAAGTCCGAAACCCAACCCACCAACAACATGGCCATTCCTGCAGGCACTCCCGCACCCGATTTCGAACTCACCACCCTCGGCGCCGACGGCCCCGAGCTCGTCCGCCTCTCCGAGCAGATCGGTGATGGCCCGGTCCTCCTTCTCTTCGTTCCGATGGCCTTCACCGGCGTCTGCACGAAGGAGTTCTGTTCCGTCACGAGCGAGCTCGCCGACTACGAGAAGCTGAACGCGAAGGTCTTCGGGATCAGCGGCGACAACCCCTTCGCCCAGCAGAATTGGAAGGAGAAGGAAGGCATCGGGCTCACCCTGCTGAGCGACTACGAGCACGAGGTCGCGAAGGCCTACGGCGTCGCCTACGAGAGCTTCCTCCCCGCGAAGAACCTCACCATGGGCGGCGTGCCGAAGCGCTCCGCCTTCATCGTCGACAAGGACGGCGTCATCCAATATGCCGAGAGCAGCGACAATCCGGGCGACCTGCCCAACTTCGAGGCGATCAAGGCGAAGCTGGCCGAGCAGGGCTGAGCCTGTTTCTCGCCCCACCGGAAACCGAAGAAGCCCGGAGCGATCCGGGCTTTTTTTTCGGCCTTCCCGGTGCTAGCTTTCCTCCATGCCCGCCGTTTCCTACCGACCGAGATACACCGTCGAGGACTACCTCGGCTGGGAGGGGGATTGGGAGCTGTGGGACGGGATTCCCGTCTCCGTGTCCCCGTCTCCGAATTTCTTCCACCAGTCCGTCAGCGGAAACCTCTACACGCAATTGAGGACCGCGTTGATGGCCGACGCTTGCCCCGCTGATTGCGTTGCGGCCTACGAGATCGACTGGCACGTGGACCGCGACACCGTTGTCCGTCCGGACCTCATGATCGTCTGCGAGCGTCCCGAAGGCCAATGGATCGAAAAGCGTCCCGAGTTCGTCGCCGAAATCCTCTCGCCCTCGACCCGGCAGAAGGATCTCGTGGCGAAGCGCGAGCTCTACGCCACGAGCGGCGTGCCCTCCTACCTCATCGTCGATCCCGAGGAGCGCTCCGCGACCTTGCTCGAGCTCGCCGGCGGCACCTACCGCGAGCGTCCGGCGCACGAGCCTTTCGAGCTGCATCCCGGCTGCGCCGTCCGGCTGGAGATTCCCGCCCTTTTCGCCTGAATCCCCGCGCTTGCCCCGGCGCGGATCGTGCTTTACAGATGGGGCCGCGATTTCCGGCCCCTGCGACCCAGGAGGGTCCGGTCCGCAACGCTACCCTGTCCCACCACTTGATCGACCGACCCAGATGAGTTTCGACGTTGTCCGCACCTTCACCACCGGTTCCGGAGCCGAGGGCAAGTTCCACAGCCTGCCCGCCCTTGCCGAATCCGGCGTGGCCCCGAATCTTTCCCGCCTCCCCGTCAGCCTCCGCATCGTCCTCGAGTCGGTCCTGCGCAACGTGGACGGGCGCAAGGTGCGAGAGGACGACGTGCGCAACCTCGCCAACTGGAACGCGAAGTCCCCCGGCGAATACGAGATCCCCTTTACCGTGGCCCGCATCGTCCTCCAGGACTTCACCGGGGTACCGCTGCTCGTCGATGTCGCGGCGATGCGCGATGCCGCCGTCGCCCGCGGGGCCGCCGCCGCGAAGGTCGAGCCGCTCGTGCCCGTCGATCTCGTCGTCGACCACTCCGTGCAGGTCGACTTCGCCGGTTCGCAGCTCGCCCTCGACCGGAATATGGCGATCGAGTTCATCCGCAACCGCGAGCGCTACGAGTTCCTCAAATGGGGCCAGCAGGCCTTCGAGACCTTCTCCGTGGTGCCTCCCGGCA
>CAYSZN010000061.1:0-10777 GCA_964435425.1 uncultured Akkermansia sp.
GTGGGCGAGCGCAACGCCCTCGCCATGGCCGCCGAGGATGTCGCCGACAAGCTCGTCTCCCAACTGGTAAACGGCTGGTGACGGGAAAGCCCCCGAACCCAGCGATGCCGTGAGCACGAACGATTTCAGCGGGCGGATCCAGTTGGTCGCCTCGCCCATTGGCAATCTCGGCGACATCACCTTCCGCGCCGTCGAGGCGATCCGCGCCGCCTCCGCCGTCGCCTGCGAGGACACGCGCCGCTCGCGCCGCCTGCTCGACCACCTCGGGATCGGCGGCAAGGAGCTGATCGCCCTGCACGACCACAACGAGCGGACCCGCTCCGGCTCCCTCGTGGAGCGGGCCAAGGCGGGAGAGACGATCCTCTATCTCTCCGATGCCGGCATGCCCGGCATCTCCGATCCGGGCTACCGCCTCGTGAACGCCGCTCGCGACGCCGGGGTCTGCGTCGAAGTCCTGCCCGGACCATCAGCGGTCGTCACCGCCCTCGCCGGGTCGGGACTGCCCAGCGACGCCTTCTTCTTCGGCGGATTCCTGCCGGTCAAGTCGGGAAGGAGGACGGACGAGCTGGGCCAGGCCATCGCCCGCCGGGAAACCTCTATCTACTTCGAGTCGCCCCACCGCCTCGTCGGCACGCTCTCGATCCTCGCGGAGCTGGCGCCGGAGCGCGAGCTCTGCGTCGCCCGCGAGTTGACCAAAAGGTTCGAGACCTACCACCGAGGTCCCGCCGCGACCCTCGCGGAGGAATTCCACGCCAAGCCCCCCAAAGGCGAAATCACCCTCCTGATCCGGGGGGCGGGCCGCGGCTGACACAAGCAATCGAGCAGACCAACCACCATGAAGCTCCGCCGTCTCGCCCTTCTCTGCACCGCCCTGGTCCCCGTCTCGCCAACGCAGGCCGTCGATTCTCCGCCCGATCCATCCACCGTCGCGGCGGCGATGCGGAAGGCGAACGACTTCTACGTTTCCAAGCTCGCCTCGCACGGCGGCTACGCCTCCTCGTGGAAACGCGGTCCCGGCCCCGGTCGGACCGAGCATCGGGAGGGCAAGGACCTCATCTCGATCCAGCCGCCCGGTACCACCACGGTGGGCCTCGCCATGCTGCGAGCCTGGGAAGCCACGGGCGACGAAGCCTTTCTCGAAGGAGCGAAGGACGCCGCCAAAGCCCTCCTCGACTGCCAGCTCGAATCGGGCGGCTGGCCGGACGACTTCGACTTCGGCGGAGAGGATGCGCAGCGCTGGTTTCTGAGAAGGCATGTCCTCGCGGGCGACACGGAAGAGGGCAAGCGGAGCAATCTCTCCACCCTCGACGACAACAAGACCCAGTCCGCGCTGCTCTTTCTCCTCGAGCTCGCCCATACCCCGGCCGGGAAGGCGGATCCGGCACTCCAGGACGCCGTGCAGTATGCCTTCGACCGCCTCCTTGCCGCTCAGACGACGATCGGCTCGTGGCCGCAGCAGTTCAGCGGACCGGCCCCCGCCGACGGGACCGTGAAGAAAGCCGTCATCCCCGCCGAATGGCCGCGCGAATGGTCGAAGACGAAATACCAGAGCTACCACACCCTCAACGACGGCAATCTCGATGAACTCGTCCGCCTGATGCTCCGCGCCCACCAGCTCACCGGCGAGTCCCGCTATCTCGATTCGGCGAAACGCTGCGGCGACTTCCTCCTCCTCGCCCAGTTCGAGGGCGAGCAGCCCGGCTGGGCGCAGCAATACGACGCGGAGATGGTCCCCGCGTGGGCGCGCAAGTTCGAGCCTCCCGCTCTCAGCTCGAAAGAGTCTTTCGGCTCCTGCCTAACCCTCTTCGAGATCTGGCTCGCCACGGGCGAGGAGACCTACCGCGCCACGATCCCCGCCGCCCTCGACTGGCTGGAGAAAAGCCGCCTTCCCAACGGAAAATGGTCGCGTTTCCATGAGTTCGGCACGAACCGCCCTCTCTACTGCGAAGCCGGCACCTACCGGCTCACCTACGACGACTCGAACCTGCCCTCGCACTACAGCTTCCAGTCCGACTACCTCGCCAACAAGATCGAACGCCTCCGCGCCGACCTCGCCAAGCCGCGGGAGCAGCTGCTCGCCTCGCGCCAGCCCCCCGACACTCCCGAACGTCGTGCCAGGGCCGCCCGCAGCCTCCTCGACAAAGTCAAGACCGCCCTCGGCACGCAAACTGAGGATGGCATCTGGCTCGACAAGGACAAAATCAGCGCCGAACTCTTCGTGAAGCACTTCAACGCCCTGTCCGCCTACATACAGGTCAGCAAGTCTGTCCCTGAAAACTGAACACTCAAAAACTTCCCCATGAACCGTCGCCATCTCCTCTCCCTCGCCGCCACCGGCTCCGCCGCCGTCCTGCTCCCCCGCACCGCCTCCGCCGCCGCTCCGAAGCTCGCCGCCGGATCGACGATCCTCTTCCAAGGCGACTCCATCACCGACGCCGGCCGCGATCGGGCGCAGGAGGGCAAGGCCAACCTCCCCGCCATGCTCGGACGCGGCTACCCCTTCCACCTCGCCGGCCAGCTCCTCGCCGACCATGCCCCGCTCGGGCTCTCCATCTACAACCGCGGCATCTCCGGCAACAAGGTTCCCGATCTCGACGCCCGCTGGCAGCAGGACTGTCTCGACCTGAAGCCCGCCGTGCTCAGCATCCTCATCGGCGTGAACGATATCTGGCACAAGCTGAACGGAAAATACGACGGCACCCCGGAAGCCTACCGCGACGGCTACGCCGCCCTGTTGAAACGGACCCAGGAAGCCCTCCCCGACACCACCCTCGTCATCTGCGAGCCCTTCGTGCTGCGCTGCGGAGCGGTGAACGACACCTGGTTCCCCGAATTCGAGACCCGGCGAGCCTTTGCCGAGGAGGTCGCGAAACATGCTGGAGCCATCTGGGTTCCCTTCCAGAAAGCCTTCGACAAGGCCGTTGCCGCCGGCACCGAACCCGCCTACTGGGCCGCCGACGGCGTCCATCCGACCCAGGCCGGCCACGGCCTGATGGCCAAGGTCTGGCGCGAGGCGGTCGGGATCTGACCTGATGGCGACGGGCAGGAAAACCCGAAATCCGAAGCTCGAAATCCGAAACCGCGCGGCGGATGCTGTGCCGTGGGGCGGAATTCTTTCCGCCTTTCGCCGGGCTTGCAGGAGACGGAAAGGGATTCCGCCCCACGGAAGGTAGCGGAAGGGGCGACCCTTCCGCCCGGCGGTGGACAGGAAGCTTCTTGGACTTTTCCTACCCTCAATCTTCCTACCCTGCCTCCCGGAACCCCGCGCCTCCCACCGTAGCGAAGTTCGCGAGAACTTCGACGAATGTCTCTACGAAGATGCCGACCGCGTCGCCCTGCTGAATTCCGAACCCTTGGCACAGAGAGGCATGGGTCGGAAAATTGGCTTCGGATTTCGAGCTTCGGATTTTTATGCCGGATCGGAATGCGTTTCGGCGAAAGACGCCGCAGTGGACTGCCGTAGACTGCCCCCATGATGCGACGACTTTCCACCTGGAGCCTGATCTCGATGCTCTCCGCCTTCGCGGGGCTGCTGCCCGTCTTCCTCTGCGACCGCCACATCGAGCGGTCCAGCGCAGGGCGGCACACGGCGGAACTGAACGAACTGCCTCCCTACCCCGTCGCCCTCGTCCTCGGCTGCTCCGCCACCGTGGCCGAAGGCCGTCCGAACCTCTACTTCACCAAGCGGATGGACGCCGCCGCCCGGCTCTACCATGCGGGAAAATGCCGCCACCTGCTCGTCAGCGGCGACAATGGCCGGAAAGGCTACGACGAACCCTCCCGCATGGCCGAAGCCCTCGTCAAACGAGGTGTTCCGGAACGCGCCATCACCAAGGACTACGCGGGATTCGACACTCTCGACTCTGTCCTGAGGGCGCGGGAGGTCTTCGGGCTCGACGCCTTCATCGTCGTTTCCCAAACCTTCCAGAACGAGCGGGCCATCCACATCGCCCGCCATCACGGCATCGATGCCTGGGGATGGAACGCCGCCGACGTCTCCCACCGCAATGGGCTGAGAACCCGTCTCCGGGAGAAGGTCGCGAGGGTCAAGACCTTCTGCGACCTCCACCTGCTGGGTAGCGGGCCGAAGTATCTCGGCCCCAGGATCTCTGTGATGGAGCCAAGCTGATGCGAAGGGCCACGGTCAAGACTTGCCGATCAGGGCACGAAACGCTGGTATGCGCCCGCCCTCGATCCAATGCGACCTTGTGCGGCGGACGCCTCGGCGAGGCCTCCCTACCGGCGACCTCCAGAGCACGCCCGAGTTTCGGGTCGGTGGATGCACCGCATTCCACTTAACCGAGTGCCTTTAAAGCCAGGCTCACTTCTTCTTCCTAAGGAAGGTCGGGACGTCGAGGTCCTCGCCGTCCACGATCGTCGGATCGGTCTTGGCGAAGCGTCCCCGCCCAGCGGCAGGCTCCAGCTGAAGCATTTCCTGCTGCTGCCTCGCCTCCTCGGAAGCGGGATCGTCAGCATAGTCGTCGCCGGGCATCGCCGGGGGACGGCTCGGGGGGATCGAAGGCGCGTCGGCGGATTCACGGGTCTTGATGCGTCCCGTGTTTCCACTGCCGACGACCCGCGTTAGGGTGATCTTCTGAGATGTCTCGGTCACCGCCTCGATTTCCATTCCCGGCATGGGCGGTGGCAGGACCGGAGCTCCCTCCGGAGCCGCCCCCATGGCACGGGCGATCGGATTGACGTCCTCGTCCCGCGGGCTGGAGGCAGGCGAGCGGTAGAGCGGCGGCAGCGGCTCCGGCGCATAGGCCGGCACCTCCGAAGGATCTTCCGCATAGGCCTCCTCGTAGTCCTCGAGCGGTTCGAAGACCGAGGCATCGCCATAGCTCGCCGTCTCCGCCTCTTCGGGATAGCTTTCCTCCTCGGCGTAGACCGGAACCTCTTCCTCCACCGCAGCTTCCGGCTCGTAGCTCGGAATCGCGGAGAGAGACGGCGACTGGACTTCCTCCACCGGCTCCTGGGAAGCCATGCCAAGGCTGATCGAGGGCGCAGGGGCGGACTCCTCCTCCTGCGTCGCACGCACCGTCGCGGCCGCAGGACCGGCGATGGAGCTGATGATCGTCACCGTCAGGCTGTTGCCGAGGCGCTTGTCCGTTCCGGTGCCGAAGAGGATCTGCGTGCCCTTTCCGACATGCTTGGAGACCTCCTCCATCACGAGCTGCACCTCGTAGAGGGTCATCGTGTCACCGCCGGCGACCTGCACCAGGACGGAGCGCGCCTCGTTGAGGAGCTTGCCGCGGTCGAGCAGCGGGCACTTCAGGGCCTGCTCCAGCGCCTCGTGCGAACGGTTGTCGCCCTTCGCGACCCCGTAGCCGAAGAGGCAGCGGGAATCGTCGGCATCGAGCGCAGAAAGCAGGTCGTCCATGCCGATCCGGATGATCCCCGGGCGGAAGACCACGTTCATCGTCGCGCGGATGCTCTGGCTGATGATCTTGTCGGCGGCGGCGAAGGCGGCCGCGACGCCATCCTTCGGGACGATGAGTTCGCCCATGCGGTCGTTGTCGAAGGTGATGACGGCATTGGCGTAGCGGGCGATCGAGCCCAGCGCCGTTCGCGCCTGCTCCATGCGCCGCTCGCCCTCGAACTTGAAGGGCATCGTTGCGAACACGACCAGAAAAACCCCTTCCTCGCGTGCAATGCGGCACACTTCGGGAGCGGCTCCCGAGCCCGTGCCACCACCGAGGCCGACACAGACGAAGACCATCTTGCTGCTGCGCACCGCCTTGCGGATCTCGTCGACGGCCTCGATCGCCGCCTGCTTCCCGAGCGAAGGATCGCCACCGGTTCCCATTCCCTTCAGCAGGGTCGCCCCTAGCTGGATCTTGTGGTTCGACACCGAGGTCGAGAGCGCCCGGATGTCGGTGTTGAGGGTGAGCAGCTCCGCATCGTCGCTTCCCTCCAGCGCCATCCGGTCGAGGACGTTGGCGCCGGCACCGCCGATTCCGATCACTTTGACGCCAAATTCCGAGGTGTCGGAAAATTCGCCCTGTTCCGCTTGGTTGTACTCAATCATGGGGTTCCCTTGATTTTGCTTGAACGGACGGGAATGTCAACGATTTAGAACTAAAGAGCCCGTTCAGCGTCCCGCTCCGAAAATCTTCTCGAGCTTTTCGCCCAGCTTGCTGAGAGCGCCCCGCTTAGGCTTTTGCTCGTCAAGCAGTTGTGCATACCGGATCAAGCCGACAGGCGTCGCATACTGGGGATTCTCGAACAAGGCCGACGGTCCGGACATCGCCGCCGAACCCGCTTTTTGCACCGGAATTCCAAAAATTTCCTCCGAAACCTCGGCGACTCCCCTCATCAGGCTGGACCCGCCGGTGAGGAAGATCCCCTTGCCCAGCTTGTCCAGATAGCCCTGCTTGGCCAGTGGCTCGTGAACGACCGAAAGAAGCTCGGTGAGCCTCGCATTCATGATCTGGTTGAGCAGTTCCTGGCTGACCTTCTTCCCCGATTCGCCCTCGACGGGAATCTCGGCATCGACCACCCCGCGGAGCGAGGCGCTGCCGTGGGCGACCTTCAGCTTCTCCGCCCGGGCCAATGGAATCTTCAGGACGAGGGCGATGTCGTTCGTGATGTGGTCGCCGCCGATGGGCACACAGCCCGACGCCACCACGGCACCATCCACGAAGCAGATGTAGTCCGTCGTTCCCCCACCGATGTCGATCAGGAGAGCGCCCTCGTTCTTGGCCTCGCGGTTCAGGACCACCTGTGCCGCCGCCACCGGGGAGAAGACGATGTCCTCGACCTCCAGCGGCACCTCGCGCACACATTTGATCGCGTTCTGGATCCGCGTCTTCACTCCATGGATGATGTGGTAGTCGGCCTCCAGCTTCTGGCCCAGCATGCCCACGGGATTCGGGATCTTGTCCTGTCCATCGACGTAGTAGTGCTGGATGATGGAATGGACGTAGCCGTTCTCCTTCGGCAGCGGCACGTCGCGGGCGATCTTCTTCACCTCCTCGAGATCCTCGCCCGTGATCTCCATCTGCTCGTCGGCCACGCGGATCGTGCCGCGGTTGTTCAGGCTCTGGATATGCGATCCGGTCACCGCGAGGAAGACGGAGACAATCTCCACTTCGCTTCTTTCCTCCGCCCGCATCAGGGCGTCGTGGAGACAGGTCTGCACCGTCTCGGGATCGACGATCTCCCCTTTCCGCACACCGGCGGAGGGGTGCTGTCCGACCCCGAGGATCTTGATCGCTCCGTCGCCGCGCACTTCGCCGACGACCATGCAGACCTTGGAAGTCCCGATCTCCAAGCCGACGTAGATGTTCGACGATGCCATGCGCGATTCCTGAACGAAATTTCGAAATTCCAGCTTACCCACCCCTCAAAATGGAACGCAAGTGTTTTTCCTGGTCCGAAAGCTCGACATTGGTGGCCACGGCACGGGGCGCCTCGGGAGCGGCGGAGGCCGTCGTCGCGGCCGGAGGGGTCGGCGCCGTCTCGGTCGAGGCGAAGGTCACGGGGATATTCTTGAGGGCGGCGACGTTCACCGTGGCGAGAGCGCGCCCCGATTCCGCCACCCGGTCGAGGATGAGGGCGAGGTCGTCGAGGCCGCGGGCATAGTCGTAGATGCCGAAATGGACCTTCAGGCCGCTCGCGTAGTGGCATTCGACCGCCCATTCGTCGCGCACCCGCACCTCCCTCACCGTCAGGCCGCGCGCAAGGAAGCGCTTGTCGCTCCCGATGACCAGCCTCAGGGCGGCGAGCACGCCTTCGGACTCGATCTTCGCGCCCTCGACCGGCTCGGGCATCTTGAAGCTCTCCACCACCGGAAGAGACTTCATCCCGTCGTTCAAATCGAGACAGCGGAAGAGATGGCCCTCCTCGTCGAGGAGGAAGCCGCGCTCCATGTCCCACGGGCGGATGCCCATTGGCGGCACCGAGAGCCACGCCACGGGGATGCGCTCGCGCACGACGAGGTGGAGCCGGTCCGGCAGCTCGCGGGTCACCGTGGCCTTCTCGACCTGGGGCAGCTTCGCGACCTGCTCCCGGATCTGCTCGAGATCGAGATCCATCAGGTTCATCCCCGCCGCGACATTCGCGATCTCGGCGAGGCGCGCGACGCTGAGAACGCCGTCGGTGCGGACCTGGAGGCTCTTGAGGATGAATTCCTCGTTCTGGAAGAAGACCTTCCCGTAGCCCCAATGCGCCGTCAGCGGAATGCTGACCGAAAGGCAGGCGAAGGCGGCCAGCTTCACCACGAGCAGGCGGCGGCGGATGCGCTTGCGGGGGCTGATCTTCGCCGGGGTGGATTCGTCCTCGAAACGGAACCATTCCGTCTCGTCGTCGACCCGGCGACGGGAGAAGAGCGATTTAAAACGGAACTTGCGTGCGTTGCCCCTTTTCGATTTCTTTCGCATTAGCTAAAGTTTAGCGAAAGTTCAATAATTTTCAAACAAAGACTTGGGTAATCCATCCCGACCGCCGCCGCCGCCTTCGGGAGCAGGCTGCTCGGGGTCATGCCCGGGATCGTGTTCACCTCGAGGACAAAGGGGGTCGAGTCCGACTCGCGCAGGAGCACATCGACGCGGGAGTAGACCTCGATTCCGAGGGCGCGGTGGGCCTTGAGCGCCTCGGCCTGAACCGCTTGCGTCACCGCCTCGGGCAAGTCGGCGGGGCAGAAGTAGTCCGTGCCCCCCTGCCCCGTCATCCAGGGATACTTGTTCGAGATGTCGTAGAAGCCCGAGCGGGGCTGGATGTGGATGATGGGCAGCACCTGGTCGCCGACGATGCCGATGGTCAGCTCCTTCCCCGCGACCAGCTCCTCGACGAGGAGGTCGTCGGAATACTTCGCCGCATCCGCGAAGGCGGCGGACCAGGCCTCGGGCGAGCGCACGAGATGGACCCCGACGCTCGAGCCCTCGCGAGGCGGCTTCACCACGCAGGGAATCCCGATGGACGCGGGAGGCTGGTCGGTGCGCGAGGCATGGATCACCTCCGAAGCCGGAGTGATGACGCCCGCGTCGAGGAAGCGCTCCTTGCTGAGGACCTTGTCGAAAGCCGTCTCCGAGCTGGCCCGCCGAGCCCCCGTGTAGGGGATGCTGCGGCGCTCCATCTCCGCCTGGAGCTGGCCGTCCTCGCCGAAGGTGCCGTGAATGACGTTGAAGGCGAGATCCGTGCCGACGGGCAGGTCGAAGTCCGGTCCGGCGACATCGACGAGCGTCACCTTCCCCACCCGGCCCTCCAAGGCTGCCGCCACCCCCTTCGCCGAGGCGAGGGAGACTTCGCGTTCCGATCCGGGACCGCCCGCGAGGACGGCGATGTGCAGGGTGTCGATGGGTTGGTTCATGGGAAAAGAGTGGGTTGGTGAACGACTCAGGGGGATCTATCAATTTCGGTTACCTGCGGCACCCGGCTGGCCTTTCTAGCATACCGGGAGCGCGACAGCAGCCATGCCGTCAGGAACCCGGCGGCGATGGCGGAGGTCCCCTCCGCCCAAGCCTCGCATTCGACAGTCCCCCAAAGCGCAAAGATGCTGCCAATGCCAAAAACCAGCCAAGCGACCGATGCCCGCGCTGCCGACGCGACAAAAACACCAGCCGCCACTACCAACACCGCAGACAGACCCGTGCTGAAGCAAAAAATGGTCTTTTCGATGGGTGGCCACCACGGAGCCATGCACATCCCGGAATCCATCTGATCTGCCGGACACAACGACTCGGCGGCGCTGAGAATCAAAAGGCCAGCAAGGAAGGCAACCGACCAAGCCACGAGACAGGCGACGGGCATCAATATCCATCGGATCGCTTCCATTGTTCGTAGTTCAACAGGGTTGAGTCACCGACCTGACAGGGTTCTTTCCCGGCCCAGCATCGCCCGATGCCCCTTCCACGTCGGAACTAGCGCTGCCAGCATCTGGTCGTGATTGAAGGGACGAAGGTCCGCCAGGTCTTGGAGTGCGGCGGTGCTCCGCCGCTTTCGAGAGGTGACGCCCGCCCGTATCGACAGCGCCACTCGACATGCGTTTTTCGGGAACAATGGACATGACCATACCGGCAAGGGAGCCGCGACCGCCTTTCCCCAAAGCGGCGGAGCACCGCCGCACTCCAAGACGCTGCCGCGCGAGTCCGGCCATTTCAGCTTGTCGCAGGGCATTTTCATATCGTCATCACAACTTTTAAGGGCCACTAAGCTACTAACAATGGAAGGCGATCAACGGTCAAATGCGGCCTTGAACTCGTCCAACGTCATACCTTCGGAAGAATTCCCATCAAGCTCGGCATCTCTGCGCGCGGCCTCGGAAGCTCCAGCATCCTCATCCCGGAGAATGGCAGGCAGGGAGTCCAGCAAATGGGCGGCCAGTCGGGCTCTCTCGTTTTCAGGAAGGCGCAGGGCCTGTTCCTCGACTTCGGTTAGCGTAGCCATATCGGCGGGTTGCTTTCGGGACCTGCCTGGCTTCACACCGGCTCGTCCTGCCCGATGATCTGCACTTCGGTCTCCAGCTCGATCCCCCGCTCCTTCAGGGCCACGGCCTTGATCTCGGCGATCAGGTCGAGCACTTCGCGGGCGCTGGCGCCGCCTTCGTTGACGATGAAGTTTCCGTGGACCTCGCTGACCTTGGCCGCGCCGACGGCGCTGCGCTTCAGGCCCAGCTCGTCGACGAGCTGGCCCGCGCCGATGGGACCGGGATTCTTGAAGACGCAGCCAGCGCTGGCGGCGATGGGCTGGGAGCTCTTCCGCTTCTCCTTCGAGGCGGCGAGACGCGAGGCGATCTCCTCGTCGGGCGCAGGCATCCCCTTGAACACGGCGGAGACGG
>CAYSZN010000062.1:0-319 GCA_964435425.1 uncultured Akkermansia sp.
TCACCACGGGCACGCCGGCGAGGTCGGCCTGCATTTGCATGAGAAGGTCGTTCGCGGTGGCCCCGCCGTCGACGCGCAACTCCTTCAGGCGGATGCCGGAGTCGGCCTGCATCGCCCCCAGCACGTCCACCGTCTGCAAGGCGATGCTCTCCAGCGCGGCACGAGCGAGATGGGCCGCGGTCGTGCCCCGGGTGAGACCGGTGATGGTGCCCCGGGCGTGCGCGTCCCAATGCGGAGCCCCGAGCCCGGCGAAGGCGGGCACGAGATGGACGCCGCCAGTGTCAGGCACGGAGGCGGCGAGGGCCTCGATCTCGGAGGC
>CAYSZN010000062.1:329-10755 GCA_964435425.1 uncultured Akkermansia sp.
ATGATCCCCAGCCCGTCGCGCAGCCACTGCACCACGGCCCCGGCGATGAAGACGGAGCCTTCGAGGGCGTATTCGGTGCGGTCGCCGATGCGCCAGGCGATGGTGGTGAGGAGACGGTTCTTGGAGACGACCGGCGTTTCCCCGGTGTTCATGAGCATGAAGCAGCCGGTGCCGTAGGTGTTCTTCGCCATGCCCGGCTTCGCGCAGACCTGCCCGAAGAGGGCGGCCTGCTGGTCGCCGGCGATGCCCGCGATGGGAATCTCGCGCCCCAAGCCCGTGGTCGTGCCGTAGACCTCGCTCGAACTCCGCACCTCGGGCAGGATCGCGGCGGGCACGTCGAAGAGCGCGAGCAGGTCCGGGTCCCAGGCCTGCTTGTGGATGTTGTAGAGCATGGTGCGCGAGGCGTTGCTCGGGTCGGTCGCGTGGACCTTGCCTCCGGTGAGGTTCCAGAGCAGCCAGGTGTCGATCGTGCCAAAGGCCAGCTTGCCCGCCTTTGCCTTGGCCCGCGCGCCCTTCACATGGTCGAGAATCCACTGCACCTTCGTCGCGGAGAAGTAGGCGTCGAGGATGAGCCCGGTGCGCTTGGCGATCAGCTTGTCCTTGCCCGCTTGGCGGAGGCGGTCGCAGACGGAGGCGGTGCGGCGGTCCTGCCAGACGATGGCGTTGTGGATGGGGCGGCCCGTCTCGCGGTCCCACACCACCGTGGTCTCGCGCTGGTTCGTGATCCCGATGGCGTCGATGTCGGCGGGTTTGAGACGTGCCTTCGTGATGACCTCGGCAGCGACGCCGAACTGCGTCGACCAGATCGTCGAGGCGTCATGCTCGACCCAGCCGGGCTTGGGGAAGATCTGGGGGAACTCCTTCTGCGCGACGGCAACAGGCGTTCCGGAATGGTCGAAGAGGATGGCGCGGGACGAAGTCGTCCCCTGGTCGAGGGAGAGGATGTGGGACATGCCACGACAGTCTACGAAACCGCACGGAGCAAAGGGAAGGAAAAATCCGAAATCCGGAGCTCGAAATCCGAAGCGAATCGCGGACCACTGATCTTCGCTGATTTCCGCTAATCTTTTTGGGTTCGAAAAGATCAGCGCGGGTCAGCGCCAATCAGCGGTCGCCGGAGGCGTTTCGGATTTCGAGCTTCGGATTTCGGATTTCGCGAGCGCCAGCGAGCCTCAGGGACACGGATTCGGATACCGCCGATGCACCGCGTCGATCGCCGCCAGCACCTCGTCGGAGAGCTCGATCCCGGCGCTGTCGATGTTCGACCGCAACTGCTCCATCGTCGTCGCCCCGATCAGGTTGCTGGCGACATGGAAACGCTGGTTAATCCAGGCGAGGCTCATCTGCGCGAAGTCGAGCCCGGCCTCCTCCGCGATCCTCGCATAGTCCTCGATCGCCGCGTCGGCGGTCTCGCCGCTGTAGCGGGCGAAGCGCGAGAACAGGGTCAGCCGCGCGCCGGGCGGCCGGTTCCCTCCGCGGTATTTTCCCGAAAGGCGGCCAAAGGCGAGCGGGGAATAGGCGAGCAGGCGCATCCCCTCCTCGTGGCAGATTTCGGAAAGCCCTCCGTCGAAGGTGCGGTTCAGGAGATTGTAGGAATTCTGAATCGTGACCACGCGAGGCAAGGCGCCGCTGCGGGAAAGCTCGAGGAAACGCATCGTCCCCCACGGAGTCTCGTTCGAGAGGCCGATGTGGCGCACCTTTCCTTGAGCGACGAAATCGGCGAGGACGGACAGCGTCTCCTCGATCGGAATGGTTTCGGCTCCCGCCGCCGGGGGCAGGTAGTCCCGCTTGCTGAAGAGCGGCACGGGACGGTCCGGCCAGTGGAGCTGGTAGAGGTCGATGCGGTCGGTCCGGAGCCGTCTCAGACTGCCCTCGAGCGCGGCGGTGAGATGGGCGCGGTTGTGCCGCACGCCCTCGCGCACGTGGGTCACGTGCGGTCCCGGCCCCACCGCCTTCGTCGCGAGGACGACCTGGTCGCGGGTTCCTCGCGCGGCAAACCAGGTGCCGATGATGCGCTCCGTCTCGTGGCAGGTCTCGGCGCGCGGCGGCACCGGATACATCTCGGCGGTATCGAACAGATTGACGCCCCGTTCGAGGGCGTAGTCCATCTGCGCATGGCCCTCCGCCTCGGTGTTCTGCTCGCCCCAGGTCATCGTGCCGAGGCCGACGAGACTGACGCGGAGGTCGGTATGCGGAATCTCGCGGTAGTTCATGGGGAGTGGATAGACTTTAGTTGATAGTTGATAGTTGATAGCCACGAATTCCGGCGAAGCCGCACACTTCCTCCCTATCAACTCTCAACCATCAACTATCAACTTCTTAGCCGTTGCGGATGACGAGCTGGTTCGCGCTGCCCTGCCCCCTCTCCTCGGCCCAGACCTTTCGGACGTGATCGTAGATCTGGCTGATCGTCGCGCGGTTCTTCACCCGGTATTCGCTCGTCTTGGCGTGCGTCGTATCGGGATAGTGCTTCGTCACGACGGTATCGAGATCACCGATGCCGGCCTTGTCCGCGACCTGGTTGGCGATGCTCCTGAGACGCTCCACGGTGGCGCTGCCGGTGGTGATCGAGGAGCTGTCGGTGACGGACTCGAGATAGTAGAACCGGGCCGTCTGTCCCCCATCGGTGTCGACGGTGCATTCGAAGACGCGGACGGCCCCGTCGATGAGATACTCCTGCTCGCTCACCGAGGCGATCTGGTCGAGGCGGACAACGAAGCGCCCTCCAGCAGTGACCACCTCCCAGAAGCCCTGTATCCCCGGCTGGGCTCCGTCGGGAGCCTGCTGCTGGGCGACGAGGGAGGGGACGGCGGCCAAGGCGGAAAGGGCAAGAACAGCGACGGAGGGAAGTCTCATGCCCACGATTATCGCCACAAAACGATCCTTTCCGCAAGCAAATCGCGCGAGGACCGTCCGTTGCGTCGTTGAAAGCAACGACGGTTGAGAGGGGTTGGACCACGAATCCACACGGATGAACACAAATTCAGGTGATCTGTGCCATCCGTGCCATCCACGGCCCAACAAACCGGACCCCGACCTACTCTGGCACGCGCAGTGCTCCATATCCCGGCTTCAGCGCATCGATGCGGGCTTCGAACGCGGCACGCTCGGCATCGGACTTGGCGTTCCACCAAACGGCCAGATCGTCGTTGGGCGTGGGCAGGACCCAGCCTTCGTAGGCCGCCATCTGCCCTGCCGGGAAATTGTTCGGCATCCCGCGCAGGTGCCGGTCGAAGAAGCCGAGCACGAAGTCGTTCTGCGCGCCAATGATGATGTCCGACGGACCATCGCCCAGCAGCGGTCCGCGCACGAGCGGATGGATAAACAGGGAAAAGTCCGACAGGCCGAGGTGGGCAGCGTCCTTGAGCTGGACGCGGTGGACGTCCTCGCGCCGACCCGCCTCGCCGATGCGCTCGTAGGAAAATTCGTTGAAGCCGCGCGGAGCGCCTTCCGGCGGATCGAGGCCCAGTGCGCGATGAAGATAGAGAGGATCCGCGAGGAACATCAGAAAGGGCACGGGCACCTCGCGGTGGAAGGCGGAGAACGGGAAGTCGCCGCCGTCGAGATTGACGCCCGCCGCGCAACGCGGATCGATCATGCAGATCTCGCCCGAGACCGCGCCGCCGAACGACATGCCCATCTGGCCCACGCGCCCGAGCTTGCTGACGGCGGCGATGTCGGCCACGCTCGCCGGCGGCGCGTCCATCAGCGTGTCGTGCAGGAACAGGCGGTCCGCCACCCAGACCGGCGCGCTCTGCGTGACGATGCGGTCGCCCGTGCGCATGGTGTGCTCCTGATAGGCCAGCGCGCCTTCCAGCCGCGCATCGGGGGTGGCCCCGGCGAGTGCATCGGCCAGAAAGGGAGTGGCGTCGCCGGGGTCCTTCGCCATCGCCACCAACGCCGGGTCCATCGGCGCGATCTCCCCGTCGAGGAAGGCCGTGGCGGAGGAGTCGTAGGTGTGCTGCACCGAGAAGACGACATAGCCGTGGCTGGCCAGCGTCTCCATCAGCGCCGTGTTCTGATGCAGGAAGGAGGTGTAGCCATGGCTGTAGAAGACCACGGGAAGATCCGCCGCACCCGCCAGCAGCGGCGCGTCCGGATAGGAGTTCGTCCTCACGTGGCGGACATAGGCGAGGAGGGCCGGAAAGCCGAACAGGCTGCCGAGCGAACGCGCGGTGCTCTTCGCTTCCGCCTCGGTGAAGTAGGGCGCGGGCTCGCCGACGGCGCTCTGCGCCGGATACCAGACGCGGACGAGAAGGCGGCGCGGCTCGTCCGGCTTCGCCAAGAACACCCCCGGGCGGGAAGCGTCGGCCAGCTCGAAGGAACGGACGCCGACGGCATGGGGACCGGAGGGCTTCGGCAGCCGGTTGACGGGGAACAGCGCGATGGCGGCAAGCGCCGGGACCGCAAGGAGCGCCACCAGCGTTCCGGAAAGCCAGGGCACGCCGATGCGACGATCCGTCTTCGTGAGCCGGTTCCTGCGGGCGGCGGCGTCCGACATGGCAAGGAAGACGATGGCGACCACGCCGCCGGCCCCGTCCTGCCAGCGATCCGAGAGGACGCCCAGCGCGGCGAGAAGCAGCGCCGCGATGACGGCGGCCATCAGCACATGGCGGCGCGCAGGCGTTCGCCGGATCCACCAGGCGAGCACGAACACGGCCAGCGCCGCGATCAGCAGGATATCCGTGAGTGTCATGCGTCCGTCCGCTCCCCTGTCATTGCCTCCGCGAAGCCCGATCCTACCGAAGTCCGCACCACGAGCAAGCTCGGGATCGGTGTCCAGCTTATTGAGAGGTTCCTCGGGACGGCATTGGATGCTGTAGGGTGGGCATGTTCACCAAGCCTCGCCAGCCCGTCGCAGGATCTCCTCCCGCACGAAAGGCCCTAATCGGAATTTCGCTTCGGATTCCAATCGTCCCAGCAAGGGCGAAACCTCGGGCAGCATCCCGGCGAATTTCGCCTGGAGAAGAATGCCTACGAGCCCTACCACCGTGATTCCGAGCTCTGCTGCCGCACTCCGTGCGGCCTTATCGTCCAGCAGGACCGCATCCGCATGGAGTTCGTCCGCCAGCGAAACCGCGGCAAGTTCACCGGGATGGAGATGGCGGTTGCCGGACAAACCCGGAGGGATGCGGGCGGCCGATGCGATGGCGATGAAGATCGGAAACGACAACCCTTTGAACCGCGGGTCGATGCCAACCAGCCGCTCGAACTCCGCCTTCACTTCCGGCGGCGCCAGCACCTCGCCGAAAAGGTCGGACAACAACTGCTCCTTGCCCAAAACGCAAAGGTTCAACACCACTGACGTGTCGGAGACGACGGTCACCGCTGGAAGAGGTTGCGGATCGCGTCCATGTCCTCCCCGAGGGATTCCGCAGTGTAGCTCGGAATGTTGCGCCGTTCCAATTCGCTGTCGAAGTCGAACAGCTCCACTCCGGCAATCCGGGCGGCGACCAGCTTCGAAACCTGTCCCCGTGCATACAGAGCGCAAGCCAAGTCGAGACAAATGTCGGACTCTGTCAAATCCGCCAGCGCCGGATCGTCAGGCAAAGTGAGCGTCATGGGGACAGCTTATCGCGGAAGGAGAAGCCCAGCGAATGAAAAATGCGGAGGCCTCCGGCACGGAAATGACGTGCTGTGGGTCGGAACCCTTTCCGCCCTCCCTTTCCCATTGTCCTTCCCGGCGAAACGGGACTATCCTCGGCAGACAGGTCCGATGGGCGATCTCCTTTTCATCCGCCGGCTCGATCTCTCCGTGCCCGTCGAGGCGCTGAGGGACTGGCATTTCCGTCCCGGTGCCTTCGAACGCCTCGTTCCGCCTTGGGAGCGGGCCACCGTCGTGGAACCTCTGGAAGCGATCACCGACGGGGCCAAAGCGGTCATCGAGGTCAGGATCGGTCCTTTACGCCGACTATGGGTCGCCGAGCATGACCTGACTCCAGCAGGATTCGTAGACCGCCAGATCGAAGGACCCTTTGCCTTCTGGGAGCACGACCACCGCTTCGAGCCTCTCGGGGAAAGCGCGAGCCGCCTGACCGACACCATCCGCTACCGGCTCCCCCTTGGATGGATCGGACGGGCCATCGGAGCGCCTCTCGTCGCCCGAAGGCTCGACCGCCTCTTCCGCTACCGGCACGCCGCGACGCTCGCGGCGCTCGAGAGGGAATCCCCGGGAGCAAAACTCTGACTTTTGGATCGAAAAATTGAAAGAATTTCAAAGTTTCGAGAAATTTCCACTTGATAGTTATGGAAAATGTGATTTTTATAAATCCATGTCCACGAACTCACCACGTGCTTTCTCTCTGGCGGAAATGCTGATCACGGTTGCCGTGGTCGGAATCCTCGCGGCTCTCGGTACGGTCACGACCTCGCATCTCGTCGGCAAATCCCGCGAACAGAAGCTCTTCTCGGACGTCGCCACGCTCAACCGCAGCGTCACTGCCTTCGTCGCCTCCGGAGGCGATCTTTCGGAGTCAACGACTGCCGCGGAAGTCCTCTCGGTGCTGAAACGCAGCTTCTCGAATGCCTCGCGCATCCCAGGATTCAGCGGCAGCAAGGTCGACGAACGCCTCTCCTTCACCCTCCAGAGCCCCGAGGAGGCCGATGGCAAGAGCTGGCGTGCCTATTGGAATGCGGAGGAGCAGACCTTCGTGATCGCCCAATCCGGGGAAGGCGCGGGCATCAAGGCCTTCGGCCTCGACGCCCTTCCGCCCTCTCCTGACAGCGACGGCGGCAAGACACCGCTCCTCAAACCGAAGACTCCCCTGCTCTATTCGGAGAACAGCACATGGATCTGGGACTACGAGGACGCAGCCCCTTCCATCCGCCCGGGCCCATCCGACATTCCCATCGGGGAGACACCCGACTCCGCACCGAGCGCTCCCTCCGGCCCCTCCCTCCCGGGTTCGACATCCACCCCTCTCGCGGTACCGACCTTCTCGATCGCATCGGGGAGCTATCCGGTCAGCGCCTTCAATCTCCCCCTCTCCCTCTACAACCCCAATCCCCCCGGCTCGTCCGAGCTCTACTACTCGGTCGATTTCGGCAACTGGCAGCTCTACACCGGAGCAATCCAGGTCGCCCCGGGAGCCATCGTCGCGGCCCAGGCCATCGCCACGAACGATCTCTACCGAAACAGCTCGCGAGTCGATCAGAACTACGCGGCCATTCCAGCCGACCTCATTCCGCCGTTGATCGTTCCGAGCCGTCCTGAATTCGGGCTCTTCACCGGGCGGGAGCTGACCGTGACCATCTCCAATCTCAACCCATCCTCCATCTCGAAGATCGAATACCGGATCGGGGGGGATCCGTGGCAGACCTACACCGGCCCCTTCACCCTGAACCGCGATGGCCACCCCTCCGGCGCCCTCATCCAGGCCCGTGCCGTTCCCATCGACCCGCACTACCTCGCCAGCACGGCGACGCTCCGCACCCTCGGCGTCGAGACGCCCTCCATCGCCGGCAACTCGGGAGGCAGCTTCTCGAATCCGCTCGGCGAGCAGAACATGATCACCAATCTCGTCTCCGGCGGCTCGTCCAACTACTTCGCCTGGGGCCGCGACTACCTCCTCAAGGGCGAAACGCTGGATCCCCTCGCCCTCGGACAACTGAAGCAAAGCTCGCTCAAGTTCGAAGGTCTCAGCTTCAACGGCCTCAGCAGCGGCGAGCGCTTCGAAATCGGATCCCTCTCCTACTACAACGGGAGCATCCTGGAGGGGAGCGCGGCCAACTCCGTCTCCTTCGCCACCGATCTCAACTTCACGATGAACGGGGTCGCCGTCAGCACCTCCTTCCACTTCGACTTCGAACTCATCAACGTCATCAACAAGAACAATCCGCTCGACCCCTGGGCCGACGCCGACTATGTGCGCCTAGCCACCTCGACCGCCAGCGAAATCCTCAACTTCAACGGGATCCAATACCGCTTCCAGCTCGAGTTCGGGACCAGCACCCCCGCCGGCATCGCCCTGTTCGACGAATTCCACGTGCTCGAAGGCCGCACCGCGACCACGAAGCTCTACGGCACTCTCGTCGAAGTGGGCTCGGTGAACTTCAACCACTGAGCGCAGCCGCCCTTGCGCCTGCGCACCGGCGCGGCAGATTCCGGGATGCCCCGTTCCTGGAAAGCCGACATCATCGCCCTGACCGAAGGCCCCGAGGCCCGCGCCGCCAAGATCGACGCGTCCTTCTTCCCCCCCGTGCCGGAGGAGCGCCTCGCCGCGTGGGAGGCGGAGCGCGGCGCCGTCCTCCCGGAGGAGATCCGCAGCTATCTCGCCCAGTCCGACGGGCTCGAGGCGGCACGGGGCCTGTTGTGGCCGGTGCTGCCCCTCTCGCGGTGGGAGTGGATCGACGATCCCTGCGCCTCCTCCCATCCCTGGATCCGCTTCGGGGAGAGCGCGGCGCACCACTACCTGCTCTCGATGGGGCACAGTCCCTCGGTCTACCGCTACGAACGCTTCGGATCCGACGAGGAGTTCTTCGCGCCCACCTTCCGCGCCTATCTCGCGAAGGTCTTTCGGGGAGAGGCGTAACCGACCCAACCGAGGGTGTCGGAGGCGGGACAGAGCGTCTCCCTTCCACGAAAGTCGCTTTTTTGATTGTCCTCGGGGACAACATTCGCTAGATCAAGCCCGGCGCATCGTGGTAGAATAGCCTTCCCCGGTATCCCTTCGCGAGCGCCGGAACCCCTTTTTTCGATCCCAGCGGAAGCCCGAGACCATGTCCGAAGAAACGAACACCACCCAGCAAGTCAAAGACGATGTCCGCCAGACCCAACTGGCCCCCAATCTGAACAAGCTCTTCCTGAAGGCCGAGAGCGCCATGGAGGTGCGCAACTGGAGCTACGCCGTCAGCCTCCTCCAGGCCGTCCTCGCGAAGGAGCCGGGCTTCCTCGAAGGCCGGAAGCGGCTCCGCCTCGCGGCGGTGAAGGAGAACGAGGGCAAGCGCAGCCTGAAGATGGGCGGCGAGGCCCTGAAGGTGATGAAGATGCAGACCCAGGTGAAGAAGGATCCCCTGAAGGTCATCGAGCAGCTCGAGAAGGAGGTACTCGCCACCGACCCCTACAACGCACAGGGCAACGAGCTGCTCTACGAGGCCGCCGCCGCCGTCGGCCTCCCCTCCACCGCCGGCTTCGCCCTCCAGACCGTGATCGACGGCGACCCGGACAACTTGAAGTTCTACCACAAGCTCGGCGACTTCTATGCCTCGCGGGATATCTTCGACAAGGCGGCCGAGATCTACGGCAAGATCGTCGAGAAGAACCGCAGCGACCTCGAGGCGACGAAGAAGTACAAGGACGCGACCGCCCGCGGCTCCATCGCCTCGCAGAAGTGGGACAGCAGCGGCAACTGGCGCGACCTGCTGAAGGACAAGGACCAGGCCAAGGACCTGGAGAGCGAGGGCCGCGCCGAGATGACCCCGGACATGCTCGCCGCCCGCGCCGAGGCGCTCCTCGCCGAGTATGCCGCCGACCAGAACAACATCGAGATCACGAAGAAGCTCGCCTCGACCTACGAGCAGCTCGAGGACTTCCAGACCTCCCTCCAGTTCTACGAATGGGCGCTGCACCTGAGCAACAACGACCCCGCCCTGGAGAAGAAAGTCGGCTCGATCCGCGAGACGGTGAACAAGGCCTATCTGGATTCGCTCCGCCAGTTCGTCGCGGAGAACCCCGACCATCCCGACATCGAGCAGTACCGCCAGCAGCTCGGCGATTCGGAGAAGGAGCAGATGGCGAACCTCATCGCCGAGTCGAAGGAGCGCGTCGACCGCAACCCCACCGACAACGAGCTGCGCTACGAGCTGGGCTCGCGTCTCTACAAGGCGGGGCAGTACCGCGAGGCCATCCAGCATCTCCAGATGGCGAAGCGCAGCCCCAACCTCCGCATCAAGGTCATGAACTACCTCGGCCAGTGCTACGACCGAATGGGCATGACCGACCTCGCGGCGGGCCAGTTCGAGGAGGCCATCGCCGAGCTCACCAGCATGGATGAGACGAAGAAGGAGCTCCTCTACAACCTCGGCCTGCTCTACGAGAAGCTCGGCAACCACGCCAAGTATCTCGATGCCCTCAAGCAGATCTACGCGGTGGACTACGGCTACCGCGACGTCGCCGAGCGGGTCGAGAGATCCTACGGCGGGTGAGGCATCGGAAGGGACGTGCAACCCTCGTTCGGCGGACGGCTCGGCGAGCCGTCCCTACCGTCCGGGCTTCCGCACTTCGTCCGATTCGCCGCTATCTTCGGCGGGCAGCCCAAGGAGGGGCGACATTCCTGTCGCCCGTCTGGTCGGGCCGGGCTTGCCGGGCGACAGGAATGTCGCCCCTCCTTGGGTCCCTGAACCGCGTCCTTGGAATCCGTTTGGATAACCCATCGTTCGGCAAAGAATGAAAGCAAAGTGTGTCAAAATTAAGCTGAAGCCTGGTTGC
>CAYSZN010000063.1:0-10635 GCA_964435425.1 uncultured Akkermansia sp.
AGCGGGTCGCGATGTGGTTCGAGGAGAGCGGCGGGGCGAGACGCTTCGTGCCTGCGGGCGCGATGGCCGCCGCTGCGGTCGGTGCCGGGCTCTACTACCTGGCGGCCACCGGCACGGACCAGCCCGCCCCCGCCACCTATGCAGGCGTTCCCTCGAACGAGGCGGCTCCGCACGCAGCCGCGGACGCCATCCCCGCCGGACTGCTCGCCGAGGACGAGGAGGCCATCCACCTGCGCCTCCCCCGCCCCTCCCTGCGGGTTCCGGACCTCGCAGGCGATTCCCCGGCCGGAGCCGGCGTCCTCTCGGCAGGAGTCCGGGGCAGTCTCCGCGAACTGTGATTCCCTCCATGACGACCGCCGCCATCCCCCTCGCCCTCCTCTCCCTCGCCCCTCTGGCCTGTCTCGCGGAGGAGGCTCCCTCGCCGGTTTCGGTGATCTGGTCGAAGGAGGTGGAAAGCCCCGCCGTCTGCGTCGAGAAGGATAGCTGGTTCGTCAGCGTCGTTCCCAAGCGGATCCAGATCGACACACTGGAGTCCGCCACCCTCCGAGGACCGGAGGGAGAGGTGGCGGCCCGCATCCTCCATCTCGATCCGGAGCAGCGTCTCTGCCTGCTCGAGGCGACGGCCGCGCTCGGAACAGTCCTGCCCTTCTCTCTTTCCGCCAATGCCGCCCCGAAGGCCGGCGAGCGTGCCGAGTGCGTCTCCGGCAAGTCCGCCTGCCGCACCACCGTGGCGGGCAAGGACTGGTCCTACCGCGGCGAGCGCTTCCCCCTTCCCCTGCTGCGGCTCAGGGTCTCCGATGTGGAGTCCCACTGCCGCCCCGGCACCCCGCTCGTCGACGAGAAGGGCCTCCTGCTCGGAATCCTGACCTGCCATCGCCCCGAGGCGAGCGACGAGGTCTACGCGATCCCCGCCGCCCGCATCCGCAAACTGGTCGAGGATGTGAAGCGGCACAAGCGCTCCGGACCGGTCTGGATCGGGCTGGTCCTGCACAACGAGTCCTCCACGCCGGAGGTGCTGGAGGTGAAGCCGGGCTCCCCGGCGGCGAAGGCCGGCCTGCTCCCTGGTGATGTCATCCTCGGGATGGGCGGCATCGAGATCGAGTCCTTCGACGATCTCGTCGAGACGATCCACAACCTGCCCGCCGGCGAAGAGACCCATGTCCGAATTCTCCGAGGCCTCGGCGAGGAGACCTTCGCGATGACTCCCGGCTTCGCCGAGATGACTGCGGCGGCCCGCTGATCACATCCCGCCCATTCCCACCCGTCCCTGCAAGGCCCGCAGCAGGGTGAGCTCGTCGGCGCTGTTCAGCCCGCCGCCAGCCGGCAGGCCCTGGGCGAGGCGCGAGATCCGAAGCCCCGGGAAGGAGCCGAGCAGCTCGGCGAGGAAATGGCAGGTCGCCTCGCCCTCGACATCGGAACTCAGGGCGAGGATCGCCTCGGAGAAGCCTCCTCCCTCGATCCGGCGCACAAGCTCGCCGATGCGGAGATCCTCCGGACCGACGTCGTCGAGCGGGGAAATGCGGCCGCGCAACGAGTGGTAGTGCCCGCGGAAAGCGCCCGAACGCTCCAGTGGCAGGATGTCGGTGGGCTGCTCGACGATGCAGAGCTGGCCACCGTCCCGCAGGTGGCTGTCGCAGATGGCGCAGCCCTGCTCCTCCGTGGCGAAGAATCCGCAGACGCCGCATTCCGTCACCTGCCCCGCCGCCGCGACCAGGGCATGGGAGAGCGGCAGGGAGGCATCCGGCCCGCGCTGCACCAGCCACACGGCGATGCGCTCGGCGCTCTTCGGCCCGATGCCTGGGAGCTGCTTCAATTGCGAAATCAGAGTTCGCACCGGTTCGGGATAGTCCACGGTGGCCATCGAGACCTTATCCTAGGGAGGAAGATGATAGTTGATAGTTGATAGGCTCGGAATCGGCGGGTTGCCTCGGACGCTGTCGCCAATCCCCTCCATCCTACAATTGCTGAATGAGGCGGGCACGGCCCTCCTCGGTGAATTCCCGGACGAGCCGCGTCGCGCGCGATTCCGGAGGCGCGATCCCTTCCTGGGCCTTTTCGACGAACGCCGCCAACGGAGGATCGTCCACCCCCGGCACCTTGGCCCGGCTGAATTCGCCTAGGGCTGCCTCGCAGTCCCCGGCACGCAGATGGAGCACGCCCCGCCAGAAGGCATCCCTCCGATCCCGCTCCGCCTCGTCGAGCCCCCCCGCCGCGGCGAGGAGCTGGTAGACCTCGGAGAGACTCCGCTGCACCGGATCGTAGAGCAATTCCAATGGCCGTACCTCGAAACGCTCCCGGACGAGCCGGTAGGTCCCCGGTCCGAGCAGGACATCCGACCCCAGCCGTCCGTTGGCGAGGGCGAGCCGGTCCGCGAAATCCGCCTCTCCGCCCAAGCCGGCGACGAACGCATCGCCCGGCGCTCCGCAGCGCCCCACCGCCATCGTGCCCGATCCGATCCCGACCCCGCAGCGGAGGGGAAGGAACCAGCGGGCCTCGCACTCCTGGGACAGCCCCTTCAAGCGGCCACGCAGATCGAGCGCCGCGCGGCACGCCCTCTCCGCGTGGTCCTCCTCGGCGCGCAGCATCCCGAAGGAAGCGCGCACCCGTTCCGGCCCCGCCTCCTCCAAGTAGGCCCCGCGGGACAGCAGGAACGCGGAGACGCTGCGGGCAAAGAGGCTGCCGACCCTCAGCAGCTCGGGCGTCTCCACCTCGCCGCGAAAGGTCTCCGGCACAAAGAGGCGGCAGACGAGAGTCGTGACCTCCCGCCTCTCCCCCGCCATGACCGGATCGGACGGTGCCTCCAGCAATTCGGCGAACACTCCCGCCGAGACCCTCGAGCCCAGGGCCTCCTCCAGCGCCTGCTTCCGCTTGCCCGACTCCGTCCGGGCAAAGAGAAATGCGCCGACCGTCGACAGCGCAGCGGCCAGACAGGGAGCGAACGGATCGAAGCGGAATCCATAGAGCGCCAGGGCCGGCAGAAGCAGCGCCGCCGCGAGAATCGCAAGGACCGCAACCAGGACCTTCCGGAGCGGGCGCGTCACCTCGACGACGCCCCAGGCCGTCCCCACCCCAGCCAGCGCAATGGCGGGAATCTCGAAATGGCGGAGCCGCACCGCCTCGCCACCCGACACCCAGCCTCTGGAGACGCAGGCCCGCCAGATCCATTCGGAAACCGGTTCGAGGATTCCTCCGAGGTGCAGTGCAAGCCCCACGAGGGAGGCACAGCCTCCGATAGCCAATGAAATGGTCCAATAGCGTCGCATCGATCCGATGGGGAGCCGATCCGACGGGAAACGGCCCCTTTGTCCAAGGATAAGGCGGGCCGCACGATGAGCAAGGCCGGACTCCTCGATAACGGCAAGCTCGCCGCTTTTAGGGGCTTTTGGAATAGCCAATCACCTTCAAATCGGCTAGGATTCAGGTCTGCGGTCCATCCATCGCTTCCGTTCCATCGACGATGCCATGAATATCCGAATCCCTGCCCTAGCCCTGTTCGCCATCGCCGCCACCCTTCCCACCGCTCTGCGGGGCCAAGCGCGCATCGTGGGAGGGACCAAGGCACCCGAGGACACCTACCAGTGGATCGCCGCGCTTGCCGACGCGGGTAGCGCCTCCCTCTTCCAGCGCCAGTTCTGCGGAGCCACCCTCATCGCCCCCGACTGGGTCCTCACCGCCGCCCATTGCGTCGACGACACCACCGCACCCCGCCTGCAGGTCGTCGTCGGACTCACCGACCTGAACGACACCTCCGGCGCGGAGATCCGAGGAGTGAAGGGAATCTACATCCATCCGAACTACAGCGAGTCCTCCCGGGGAGACCTCTTCAGCGACATCGCCCTGCTGCTGCTCGACTCTCCCATCACCACGATCGACCCGATCTCCTTTGCCCCGGCTCCGTTCAACGCTCCCGCCGGCACCCTGCTGCGCGCCCTTGGCTGGGGCGATACGCAGGCCAGCCCACGGTATCCGACCGAGCTGCAGATGGTGGACCTGAACCTAGTCTCCCTCTCCAGCGCCAACCGCCACTATGGCGGCAATCTCGACCGCCGGCACCTCGCCGCCATGACCGCAGGCAAGGACACCTGCTCGGGCGACAGCGGCGGTCCCCTCTTCGACGAGGACGGCGGCCCCGGCGGCGTCCCGCTGCTGGTCGGCTTGACGAGCTACGGCATCCGGTGCGCATCGAGCTACCCCGGCATCTACGCCAATGTCGGAAACTTCGCCGGCTGGATCCACACCTTCCGCGCCCAGCCCACCGTCGGCGCTCCGACCCTCCAGGTGAAGGGAAACAGCACCATCCTCCGCAACAACGCAAAGGCCAACCGGAAGGCGGGGAGCGATTTCGGCCGCGCCTTGCGCCCCAAGCGGACGGCTGTCCGGAAGTTCACCATCGTCAACCCAGGCGGCGGCATCCCCCTCTCCATCTACAAGACGAAGTCGGCGAACCGGCACTTCCAGATCCTCGCGGCTCCGAACTATGTCCTCTCAGGAGGAACGGCCACCCTCCGCGTCCGCTTCCGGGCTCCCAGCACGGCCCGCAACGGCAAGAAGAAGGGCCGCGTGACCATCACCAGCAACGCCCCCGGTCCCGTCCATCGGATCAACCTGTCGGCCCGCTACAAGAAGGACAAGAAAAGGACCGGCGGTTTCTGATCAAGCCCGCACTCTGCGCAAGGGCCTTTGCGCCATCGCTGCCGCCTCCGGCCCGGCCATGTCGCGCAGCCATTCGTCATGGAGATGGTGGAGACGCCCCATCTCCCGTGCGTGGTCGGTCGAGGCCTGGTCCGGCACGAGCCTGGGCTCGATGCCGGTGGCACGGCAGAAACGCTCGAACGACTCGCGATAGCGTCCGTGAAGCCAGCCTGCATGCTCCCGCAGCCGTTGGAGATCGGCCGCAAGGGTTTCCGCCAGGGCCTCTCCCCAATCCTCGTCCGCGGCGAACTCGATCGGCACGCTGTCGTGCTCCCAGAGCTCGCAGTAGGCAAGAGCCTCCTCCGTTCCGGTGGGCACGTTGATCCGCGCCACTCCACCCGACATGCAGATCACCCGCGAGGCGAGGCAACTGCCGCAGTAGAGGCGCGAATGGAGCAGCAGCGAAGCCACCTCCCACAGATTCGCCGACGAGAACTCCGCCGCCTGCCATTCGGGGAAGGACTCGACCCAGCGGCGGAGCCGACTGGAGCGGACCTCTCCGCCATGGCGGTTCGCCTCGAAGAAGACCAGACCGAGATTCTCCCGTTCCGCCGTCTCGCGCAAGGCGGTGGTCAGACGCGCCGCGTCCTCCTCGCGCACCGAGCTCGTCTCGACGGCGATCCATCCATTCGGGAAGCGGTTCCGCACCGCCTCCAGCGACTCGCGGTCGCGGCATTCGCGGAGCTGGCGGGCGCAGACCTGAGGCAGCACCGAGAGCGCGCACGGCATCCGCTCCACCTCGATCCCCTCGCGCTCCAGGAAATCCGCTCCGTTCCCGTCCCTCACCCCCACGAACTGGGCACGGCGCAGGATACCGAGGAGACGCTCCTTCGCCTCCCCGTCCAGACGCCACGGCTCGGACAGCCCCACGGCATGGAACGCGAGCCCCGCGCCGTGGAATTCCCCCACATCCTCCAGCACATAGGCAAAATCGGAAATCTGCCCCGTGCGGCGGCGAGCATACCGCAGCAGCTCGGCGCGTCCGCCGATCCCCGAAAGGCTCTCGAAGCGCTCCGACTCCTCCTCGACCACGGCCGCCCGGTAGCCCTCGACCAGGTCGAGCCCCAGCACGTCGCCGCCGAAATGGACCAGCTTCAGGCGGGGGCCACGCATCTCCAGCACACATTCGCCGTAGTTCCGCACCGCATGGCCACCGCAGGCCGTCAGATCCGCCTCCACCAGGCCCGCGCAACGGATCTTGGAGAAATGGAGCAGCCGGCCCAGCACATGCGGCATCAGCATCTCGCCAAAGCGATAGTGGTCCGCCCGCCCGATCAGAAGCGCCTCCTGCGGCGTCGCCAGCATCTCGTTCACCTCCGCAAGGGGCGCCACCCAGTCCAAGCCCGGACGATGATGCGCCCCCCCGGCTCCCTTCCGAAATTCCGCCGCTTCCGAAAAATCCACCAAATTATGACCACTCGACATGCCATAATCATAAAGGATTCCAAATGATTTACAAACGTTAATCAGCTCAATTTCGGCTTTCCCCGCTTCACGGTGTCCTCGGCTCCCTCGCCGATCCTCGAAAACCCGGATATTTCGTGTTTCGACGGCCTTGACATGCTGGACAATCGACATAGATTCCCGTCCCTCGCGTTGCGGCCATGGATTCCATTCCCATGGGATCCCCGTCCGGTTCCGGTCTTGTCGCCATGCCGGTCCGCCTGTCCGCGCGGGACACCACGCACCCGGAAATGAAAACCTTTTCTGCCAAAGCCGAAGAAATCGAACGCCAGTGGCACGTCATCGATGCCGATGGCCAGGTCCTCGGCGCTGTCGCCGTCGCCGCCGCCAACCTGCTCCGCGGCAAAGGCAAGCCCCTCTTCACTCCCCATGTCGATTGCGGCGACTACGTCGTCATCGTCAATGCGGAGAAAATCCGGCTCACCGGCGCGAAGGAGGAGAACAAGATCTACACCTCCTATTCCGGCTACGTCGGCGGACAGAAGCGCGAGACCGTCGCGAAGGTGCGTTCCCGCCGTCCCGGGCTCCTCGTCGAGCGTGCCGTCCGCGGCATGATCCCCCACAACCGCCTCGGTCGCCAGATCTTCCGCAAGCTCAAAGTCTACACCGGTGCCGAGCACCCGCACGAGGCCCAGCAGGCGAAGCCCTACGAACTGTAATCCCGATTCCATCCCTCTCCCGACATGAGCGAATCCTACTCCGCCACGGGCCGCCGCAAGACTGCCTCCGCCCGCGTCACCCTCGTCCCGGGCACCGGTCAGATCACGATCAACAAGCGCCCCTTCGAAGACTATTTCGGCACTCTCTCCCTGCAGAACAAAGTGCTGCATCCCTTCCAGACCGCCAACGTCGCCAATCAGTTCGACGTCATCATCAGCGCCAACGGCGGCGGCGTGAACGGACAGATCGGCGCGATCCAGCTCGGCATCTCCCGTGCGCTCCTCAAATCGAATCCCGATCTGAAGGACACCCTCCGCGAGGACAGCCTCCTCACCCGCGACCCCCGCAAGAAGGAGCGCAAGAAGCCCGGCCAGCCCGGTGCCCGGAAACGCTTCCAGTTCTCGAAGCGCTGAGCCGCCTATCTCTTCCTCCCGGAAGAAACCCCTTTCGAACCAAACAGGGTCGGATGTCTCATCCGACCCTGTTTGGTTTTTGACTGGAAGCGGGACTTTCCAAGTCCCGATGTAGCCAAGCAGTGACGGGGACTTGAAAAGTCCCCGTCCGTTCCAAAACCAGGATAGGAAACGTGGGGTGGAATCTCTTTCCGTCCTGGAAGCCCAAGGAAGGGCGACATTCCTGTCGCCCGGCAAGCCCGGCCCAACAGACGGGCGACAGGAATGTCGCCCCTCTTGGCCCCCCTCTCAGTCCAGCTCCTCGGAGGCCGCCGACTCCGCGGCGCGGCGCTTGGCCTCCTTCTTGGCGCCGAGATGGCGGATGTCCTCGGCGTTGATGAGGAACACCGCATCCTCCCCGATGTTCACCGCGTGGTCCCCCACCCGCTCGAGGCTGCGGACCATGAAGATGAGGTGGAGGATCTGTTTCACCTGGCCCGATTCGCGGTCCATCCGCTTGCCCAGCTCGCGGATGACGTTGCGGTGGGCCTCGTCGAGCTCCAGATCCTTCGCGTAGAGAGAGATGGCCAGCTCGGTGTCGCCCTCGGCATACGCGCGGACCGCATCGCGGAAAAGGCTCATGGCCTTCTCGTAGACCGGCTCGATGAGATGGACTTCCGGGATCTCGGGATGCTTGAGCAGCTTCCGGGCGCGGCGGGCGATGCTGCGGGCCTCGTCGGAGATGCGCTCGAGATTGTTCGCGATCTTCATCCCCGCAATGACCTCGCGGAGATCGCCGGCGACGGGATTGTAGCGCATCAGGATCTCGAAGGACTCGGCATCGACCCGTCTCTCCAACTGGTTCACCTCCTCCTCCTCGAGGATGGCTTCGTTGCAGAGCTCGGCGTTCCTCGTCAGCAGCCCGCGCATGGCATTCCCGAGATTCTGCTCGGAGATGCTGGCCATGCGCATGACGGCGTTTCTGGCTTCCCGCAGGGCTTGCTCGAAGCTGCCCAGGATATGGTTGGAATCGGTCATCGTTCGGGTGGGGTGTGGACGGTGGAGGATAGGAGGCGGTGGTTGGGGAGCGGCGTCCTCGCAGAGTCAGGCGACCGCCCATCCGGCCAGCGCCGGGGAGGTCTCCCCATTCTCGGCGAAGTCGCCCTCCCGCCGCCGGATGGCTCCGTCCAGATCTTCGTGCTCCATGAAGTCGCAGTAGTGAATCAGTTCGAACTCCCCCGGCTGCCTCTCGACGATGGCGGTGAGCGATTCGACCCAGTCGCCCGAGTTCAGGTAGTGGACGCCGTTCTCGAGATGCTTGTCCGCCGGGGTGTGAATATGCCCGCAAATGATGCCGCGACAACCGCGAACTGCGGCCAGCTCCTTGAGCTGATCCTCGTAGCGGTCGACGAAGCTCACGGCGGACTTCACCTTCGCCTTGATCGTCTGGCTGAGGGAATAGTATTCCTTCCCGCGGAAGGCGCGCCACCGGTTGTAGAGGCGGTTCAGCCCGAGGAGCAGCTCGTATCCCTTCGCCCCGGCGACCGCCACCCAGCGATGGCTGGTGGTCACCCGGTCGAAGCCGTCGCCGTGGACGACGAGGTAGTCGCCCTGCGGAGTCCCGTGGATGTATTCGTCGACGATGCGGAGATTGCCGAAGCAGACCGGCAGGAAGCGCTCGAGAATGTCGTCGTGGTTCCCTCGCAGGTAGATCACTTCGGTGCCCTGCTTCTCCATCTTCTTCAGCACGGTGCGGATGAACTTGGTATGCGTCGGCAGCCAGCGGCCGCCGCTGCGCAGCGCCCACCCATCGACGATGTCGCCGTTGAGGATCAGCTTCCGACAAGTCGTCGCCTTGAGAAAGGCGATGACCTCGTCGCACTTGCTGTCCCGTGTCCCGAGGTGGATGTCGGAGAGGAAGATGGCGTGGTAGTCGTGGCGTTTGTCGTGCGGTTTCATGGATGGAGGGGCATCTCCTGCTGGAGTCCGGACAGAGCGGATTCGCGCGCGACCGGCAGGCCATCGACGAGATCGCCCAGCTGCCGCTCGAAGCGCTTCACGACCTTCTTCCACCGCACCTTGCGGGCGGAGGCGCGCGCCTCCTCGCGCACGGTCGTCAGATCGCGGGCGGCTGCGGCGGTCGCGAGATCGAGATAGGCCTCGCGGTCGTCGAAGGGAGCGGTGAAGCCGTTGACGCCGCTGACGATGTGCTGGCGCGCCGCCGCATAATCATAGGCGACCACCGCGAGCCCGCTGGCCATGGCCTCGAGGGTGACGTTGCCGAAGGTCTCGGTGATGCTGGGGAAGATGAAGAGATCGGCCGAGGCGTAGTGCTCGGCGAGCGCCTCGCCGCGGAGCACCCCGGTGTAGACGAACTCGGGATGGTCGCGCTTCAGCTCCTCGAGCTTCGGGCCGTCTCCGACGAACACTCCCTTGAAGTCGGGAATCCGCCGGCGGATCGCCTGGAAGGTCTCGACGACGAGGGGCAGGTTCTTCTCCGCCGCGAGGCGGCCGACATAGAGGCCGACGAGCCCTCCCGCACCCGCCCCCCAGGTCTGGCGGAGGACTAGGGAGCGCCGCTTGGGATGGAAGCGCTTCGTGTCGACCCCTTTGGGGAGCAGTTGCAGGTTCTCGAATCCCCGCGCATCGAGCTGGTCGATCACATCGGCCGAAGGCACGAAGGTGCAGACGGAGCGGTTGTGGACGCGGCGGAGGTAGGACATCGTCGCCTTCTCCAGCAGGGGCATGCGGTAGTGGGCCATGTACTGCTGGAAGTTCGTATGGAAGCCGGAGGCGGCAGGAATGCCAAGCGCCCGGGCGGCGGTGATCGCGGACGCGCCCAGAGGGGTCTCGGTCGCCACGTAGATCACATCGGGACGACGGCGCGACCAGCGCGACTGAAGGACCAGGCGCATGGGAAAGCCGAAGCGGACCTCGCGGTAGCCGGGCAGGCCGAAGGACGGCACTTCCAGCCCCTCCTCGTCGCAGGCGAGGACAGCCGGGCGGACGACATCGACCAAATGCCCCCGCTCTCGCAGGCCGGTGACGAGGCGCTCCAGAGTCGTGGCAACGCCGTTGGCCTGGGGAGTGTAGGTGTCCGTGACGAAAGTGATCTTCATATCCTCCGTGCCCAAGCATCGGGCATCGGAGGGAACTGGAAAGCAACAGCTTCGTCACCTTCGAAAGCCAAGCGATCCTGATTGTTTCCCTTTCCGAAAGGGAACGAGCCGCAGCCCGGGCACCTGCCAATGACCCGGACTGCGGCTACCCCTCAACTTGGATTCGGGGAGCTTCCGACGGATGAACAAGAAACGCCGTCCCCTCTCCGAACCCCAAGGATCTGTCTCGGCGGCCGGACAGCAACACCGTCCCGCCCGCCAGGCCGCGAACTTTCCGCGGCCTCTGTCTGTGTGTTTAAAAAAGTTCC
>CAYSZN010000064.1:0-10621 GCA_964435425.1 uncultured Akkermansia sp.
CGCCACCCCGATCCATGTCGTCCCCCCAAGGGCAGTCGCGGACGAGACGTGGTTGAGGTGGCCGATCAGCCCGCTTTCCACGACGAGGCCGGTTCCCGCCGACACCTCGATGTTCCCATCACGCGTGCCCAGTCCGCCGAACGAGGCGAAACTGCCCCGGGCATCGTCGCCATGCCCGATCTTGGCGTAGGCGTTGACATCGGGGACAACGACGGCCAGGCGGATGCCGCCGCCCGTCTCCACCACGATATCTCCATCCATGTCCGCATGGGTGGCCAGCCCCCCATGGCCGATCTGCGCATAGGCACCCCCGGCGGCCCCGGCGACCGCATCGAGGCTGTCCACCGCCGAGACGGCAACGTTCCCGGAGATCGCAGACAGGGTCGAACTCGTCCCGCCGTGCCCGATCTGGGCATAGGCCTGGATGGCATCGCCACCCCGCAGACCAATGCCGCCCCCGGAGACGACGGAGATGTCGCCGGCGATGTCCGGCACGGTGAAGCCAAGGCTGCGATGCCCGATCTGCGCGAAGGAGTTGCCTAGATCACCGGCCCGAAGGGTCACGCCGCCTTCGCGGGTGCGGACGTCAATCGCGCCGGTCGGGGAGACGCCGGCGACCGGTGAAGCCCCAATTTGCGCGTAGGCTCCGCCAATCGCGTCGCTGCCGAGCACATCGACGGCGTGGCCAAGCACAATGGTGGCTCCCCCGGCAGAACCGAGGGCGATCCCCGCAGTCTGGCTACCGTCGCCGATGGCGGCTTTCGCACCTCCATTGCCCCAGGAGGCAGCGTCGGCGAGGACGGGAGCGATCTCCAGCCCCAGAGCGGTGATGACTGGCGCCGTCCCGGCAGCCGGATATTGCTCCACCAGACCGGTGACGCCGTCCCATCCGGCGACGGCACTGACCGCTCCGCCGCCCGAGTTGCGGACGGCGGTGGACACGAGGACGTCGCCACCGGCGAAGAGGTCGATGCTACCCGAGGACGAAACGAGGGCGGCCGTTCCGCCGAGGAGCAGGTCCCCGTTCAGGATGGCGAGGTCGATGGAACCGTTCGGAGCCATCCGGTTGATCATGTCGGTCAGCCCATAGGAGGCCGCGGCGTTGTCCAAGGTGCCCGTGATCAGAGCGAAACCGGTGCTGCCGGCCGTCGATCCCGTCCCGGTGTGTCCGAGGATGGCCAAGCCCGTCCGGTCCGCCAGTTTCGTCTCGCCTGTCGTGCGGATCCAGACATTGCCCGAGAGAGTTCCCGCGAATCCCCGCGCGCCGTGTCCGATGACCGCGTCGGCGCTCGTTGCCGACGTGCCTCCCAGCAGGCTCACGTCTCCGGCGCTGAACACCCGGATGTCGCCGCTGTGGTTGGCGGTGCCGCCCAGCCCCAGATTGCCGATCTGGGAGAAGGTGTAGTTGGCGGAGCCCGCCTCCATGGAGAGGCCTCCCGCGCCGGTCCTCACATCCACATCCCCCTGCGTCGTGCCGAGGGTGACGCGGTTGCCGCCCGTCCGCCCGCCTCCGTTGCCGATCAGCGTGCTCGCGCCAGCACCGCTTCCGGAACGCATCAGGATGGAACCGGCCTCCACATGGACGTTTCCAATCTTGTCGCCGTCGGTGGCGTTGCCTCCGAGCCCGACCACGGCGAAGGAGTTGGAGCGGATCCCACCCAGGAGGGAAAGCTGCCCTGCGGCGATCACGGTGGTGTTGCCGCGATGGACGTTCGCGGTCGATCCTCCGGCAATAAGTCCGCCGGCACCGATCTTGGCAAAGGCCTGGTCGCCCGAGAGGGTCGCATCGACGCTGACACCCCCTGCAGTGGCGATCACCGTCGTGTCGCCAGTGAGCAATCCACCTTCCTGCTGCGAAGTGTCCCCCGCGATACCGCTGCCGATGCCGAGGAGGCTGAAGGCCCCGGCCCCGGCTCCCGTGGCCACCTTCACGGAATCGCCCGCGACCACGGTCGCGCCGGATTTGGATCCGTTGATGCCCTGGCCGCCGCTGCCGATGTGGGTGAAGGCGTCCTGAGCGCTGCCGGACTGCATCTCGACCGCTCCGCTTCCGGTCACTGTTCCCGAGACGGGGTCGTAGTTGACGTAAACCGATCCCGAGATGGCTCCATCGGTGTTGTAGCCGCCGTTCCCGATCTTGGCGAAGGTGCGGGCTCCCGTGTCCCCGCCCCGCAGCAGGATGCCCAGTTGCGAGGAGACCGAAAGGCGGTCGGCGAGGGCCCCGTGGCTCGCGGCATTGTTGCGTCCGCCGTGGCCGATCATCGTGTAGGTGTCGCTGCCGGTTCCGGCCTTCAGATCGAGGCGCCCGTTGGAATGCACGTCGACATTGCCCGAGGTCGCGCCACCCGCATCGTCGCCGCCATGGCCGATGTAGACCGCAGCTCCCGTCCCGCTGCCTCCTTGAAGGGTGAAGTCGGAGACGGAGGCGCCCGACGCATGGCGCACCGAGATCGCTCCGGAATTCGTGCCGCGATGGTGGTTGCCCCCATGTCCGATCTGGACGTAGGAGTCCTCTCCGCTGCCGCCGGTCATGTCCAGACGGCCGTGCAGGGTCAGGCCGATGGCGCCGCTGGTGGCGTAGGCGCTGTTGTCGCCGCCGTGCCCGATCAGGGCGTAGCTGTCGACACCGGCGCCGCCGCTCATGCTCAGATTCCCCAGAATGGTGGCCGTGATCCCTCCGGAGATCGTGCCGGCGTTGCCGAGACGGTTCCCGCCTTCTCCCCCATGTCCGATCTGGGTGTAGGCGTCGATGAAGCCGCCGCTGCTCATGGTGAGGTGCTGGACCCGACCGATGGTGATATGACCGGATTTGTTTCCGAAATCGGCATTGCCGTCGCTCCTCGCCCCGCCGTGCCCAATCTGGGCGTATCCGTTCTGCGAGGTGGAGGTCAGGGTCAGGTTGCCGCTCCCGGCCGCGAAGGCGGAGTCGGTGTTGATGTCTATGTTCGAATCGTTCACCGCGAGGGTCATCGTGTTGAACCCGCCGTGCCCGATCTGGGCGCTGCTCTCGGCCGCCGTGCCGGATTTCACGTCGATGTTTCCGACGACGTCGATCTGGATGTGGGAATCCTGCACCGTACCCGACATCGACACGCCTCCGTGCCCGATCATGGCGAAGGTGTTGGCTCCGGTGCTGAAATTGTCGGACTTGTTCATCCCGACAAACAGGTTTCCGCCCACCTTCATCTTGATTTCGGTGCTGAAGACGGAGCTGCCGACATTGAAGCCGCCGTGCCCGATCTGGGCGATGGCGTTGGTGGCGTTGGTTCCGAAGCCCTCCACGGTCACGTCGCCGGACGCGACGATCTCGATCACGTCGCCGGCAGCGCCCCGGACCGCTCCGCCGAACTGGTAGCCGCCATGCCCGATCATGGAGTGAGCCCCGGCGTTTCCACTCTTCAGCCTCACCTCGCCCACGTCGAGCAGGCGGATCGAGCCCGTGGCATTCCCCCAGTTGCCGGCGGCGGTGCTGCTGTCGCCGCCGTGCCCGATCTGGGTGTAGCCGAACTGGTTCTTCGACTCCAGCGAGACCAGGTTGGCGCGACCGATGACGATGTCGCCGCTCTTGTTCCCGCCGCGGTTGCGGCCGCCATGCCCGATCTGGGCGTAGGCCCCCTGGACGCTGCTGCCTCCGTCGAGCCTGATGTCCCCGCCTCCGGCACCCGCCCCCGAAGCGGGATCGTAGTTCAGGTAGATGTCGCCGGAGGACCCGCCGCTGGAGCCGTTGTATCCGGCGTTGCCGATCTGCGCGTAGGCGCCGTATTGGTCGGTTCCCGCCGTTCCCGCCGTCAGGTGGATGCCTCCGTCGGCGATCACGACGGTCCGGTCGGCTGCGGTTCCGAAAACGCCGGTCGCATCGCGCCCTCCGTGACCGAGATGGACGAAGGAATCGTAGGCGCTGCCCGCCTTGAGATCGACGAGTCCTGCGGAACGGATGCGGATGTCGCCGCTGCTGTTCCCGCTGGCACCTAGGCCGCCGTGGCCGAGGAAGGCGTAGGCTCCCGTGACGCCGCCTCCCTTCAGCGAGACCGCACCGGCCATCCCGGAGGCGGCGCCGATGGTGATCGAGCCGGCTTTGTTCCCGCCAAGACTGCGTCCGCCGTGGCCGATCTGGGTGTAGGCGTTGGTCCCGGTGCCGGACAAGGAATTCAGAACGACGTCGCCCGGAGCGCAGAAGCTGATGACGATGTCCGCATCGATCGCGGAGGCGGTCGCCCCCGTGCCGCCGTGGCCGATCTGGGCGTAGGCGTTCGCAGCCCCGGAGTTGAGCGTCAGCCCGCCTCCTTTCAAGTGGATGGCGATGTCGCCGGTGATGGCGCTGCCGTTGCCGTAGAAGCCGATTTGCGTGGCGGCGGCGGTCGAGTTCAGCGTCAGACCGTAGCCGGCCACAGAGATGAGTCCCTGCCGACTGCCCACCCGCACCGCGTTGGTCTGCCCCGCACCCCCGAGAATGACGGTCTTGCCGTTGTTGCCCGTCGTGGCGCAGTTGGTGAAATCCACCGCCACGCCGCCCGCCGAGATCACCGGATCGCAGTAGCCCGTTCCATTGAAGGCCACGCCGCCGGTGATCGAACCCACCCCGTTCCACCCCGCCACGAGAGTCACGCTACCGCTCCCGGCGTTCTGATAGCCGCTCAACATCGTGATGCTGCCGCCGGTGAGCATGTGGAAACCGGCCGCCGTGTCGACGTTGCGGTTCTTGCCCGCGCCGATGCTGATGTCGACAAGATTGGAGAAAGCGAAATTCACCGGCCCCGTGCCGAAGTTCCCGTCCGCCATCACGGAGGCTCCGCGCAGGGCGTTGTTGATGTCCGCCGCGTTCGCCTGGTCTCGGAAGGTGCTGCCTCCGTTGGCGATCAACTGGAAACCGTTCCCGCCCAGGTAGTTCGCCGCGCTCAGGGTCGTGCCGCTGAGGTGGGTGACACTGGTGTAGGCCCCGATGGTTTCGATCTTGTCGTCGGCGAAGAGGTGGATGCCGCCCTGGCGCGTGCCGGTGGACAGCCCGCCGCTTTCGCCGTGGCCGATCATCGCGGCGGAATGCTGCTGCTCCGTCCCGCCGACCAGGGTCACCGAGCCTCCGTTCAGCGCGGCGACGGTGATGTCGCCGCTCATCGCCCCGCCGCTGTAGACCCCACCGTGGCCGATCTGCGCGAAGCGGCTCGCGACACTGGTGAGGGCGCCCCGCAACTCGATCCCGCCGCCCAGCGTGGCGTTGGTCCCCGAGACCACGGTGACCTTGCCCGTGTGCGCGCCAACCATCCTCCGGGCGCCGTGCCCGATCTGGGCATGGCCGCCCGCGCCTCCGCCGGCGGCGGACACGCCCAAGGAAATCTTCCCGCCGACATCCACGCAGATGTCGCCGTTGGCGGCAATGGCGGTGTCCGCCTCGAAGGTCGCGCCGTGCCCGATCTGGGCGTAGGCATATTGTGGGGAGTTGCCCTGCAACAGGAGATCGCCATCCGTCACGCTCACCTTGACGCTCCCGGTTTTGTCACCGGAATTGAGTCTTCCGCCATGACCGATGCGGGTGTGGGTCCAGTTGCCGGTCCCGGCCGACAGGGTCAGGCCCGTGACGGAAGAGACTTGGACCACGCCGTTCGTCGCGCCCGAGCTTTCGGTCCCGCCGTGCCCGATCTGAGCATGGGCTCCCGCACCGGAACTGCCATTGAGAGCGATGGAACCTCCCGCCTCGACGGTCACCGCTCCGTCCTTTGCGCCCGTGGTCGTCCGTCCCCCATGCCCGATCTGGGCGAAGGCGTCGGTGCTGCTCCCGCCGGTCAAGGTGATGTTCCCGCTCGCCGTCACCGAGACCAGTCCTTCGACCGGCGCATCGCTCTGAGTTCCGCCGAGTCCGATCATGGCGTAGCGATGCGCGGCCGATCCCCCGGTCAGGGAAATGTTCCCGTCGATATCGACCGTCGTGGAACCGACGATGCGGGAAGCATCCACGTTCACGCCGCCCGCGCCGATCTGCACGTAGGACGCCAAGGCGGAGTTCATCGTCAACCCGCCCCCCATGGTCGTGACGGAGGTGTTGCCGGACAACTCCCGGCCGGCCCCCACGTTGGCCGTGCCATCCAAGTAGCCGCCGCCTCCGGCCCCGATCTGGACGTAGGCACCCGCTGCCGCCGCCGAAGAGGACATGGAAATCCCGCCTCCCGTGGTCGTCACCGACACGTCACCGGAGACGGCGCCCAGCCTCGTGTTGGTGCCGCTACTGGTGGCCCCGCCACCTGAACCGATCTGCACATAGGCCGCCGCGCCCTGGCGCGCCGTCATCACGACCGAAGCCGCCTCCACCGTCACCCCCGCGTCGGCGATGGTGCCGTCCAGCCCCCCGCCACCAGCCCCGATCTGGACGTAGGCGTTGCCGCCCGCCCCTCCGGTCAGGGTCAACGCCCCGGCGGCGGTCACCGTCGTCTTCCCGGAAATCGCCTCGCCGGCGACGATGCTGTTGTTCGACTGGATGCTCGCCACCAGCCCCCCGTTCCCGATCTGGGCGTAGGACTGGGTGGCGCCCCCGCCGGTCAGGGAGACTCCGCCCGTCGTGGCGGTGACCGACACATCCCCGGTCAGGATGCCGTTGGCGAAATCCGCCGACGTGTAGCCGCCCCCCAGGCCGATCTGCGTGTAGGCATGGTCGCCGGTGTTGGAGTTGAGCGAGACGCTCCCCCCTTCCACAGTGACCGTCCCGGTCTTGTTCCCGTCGCTGCCGGCGCCGCCCGATCCGATGTGCGCGTACGCCCGCGTCGCGCCCGAGACCAGGGAGATGGCCCCGGCGCCTTCGACGAGAACATTCGAGACGATGGCCCCGTCCGTCTCGTAGCCACCGTTCCCGATTTGGGTGTAGGCGGTGTTTCCGCCAGAGGCCAAGCTCAACGAATTGAATCCGGTCACGCTCACATTCCCGTGCCGGTTGTGCGTCACCCCCCTCACGCCTCCGTTGCCGATCTGCGCGTAGGCGTTCTGCCCCGATCCCCCGTTCAGCACCGCGTCGCCGGGCTCGCAGAAGGAGATCGTGATCGTCGAAGCCGCCGTCGTATGCCCCGAAACCGAACCCAAGCCCCCGTGGCCGATCTGAGTGTAGGCGCCCGACTGGCTGCCCGACTGGAGCCGCAGCCCGCCCGCGCCGAGACGCGCGAGAATTGCCCCGGTCATGTCGCCGCTCCCGTCGCCATAGAATCCCAAGTGCGTCGCGGCGTTCGCCGTCGAAGTGCTCGCGTTCAACGTCAACCCATCGCCCGCCACCGCGGTGGTCCCTTGGCGGCTGCCAACCTGCAGGGCGCGCGTCTGGGCCGCCGCGCCCAAGGTCACGGCTCCGCTATTCGCTCCGAAGGAGCCGCATCCGTTGAAATCCAGGGCCGCCCCGGCCATGAAGGGACCGCCCGGCGTCAACAGGTCGAGCGTCCCGTTCCCGAGGACGTCCATGTCGCCCGTCCAGCCCGCTCCGAGCCAGACTCCGCCCGTTCCCGCGTTCTGGTAGCTCCGCCGCACCGTGATGTCCCCGCCGGTCAGCAGGTAGAAGTGGTCCGCGCTGGTCAGCGCCACGTCATTTCCCTCCAAGGTGAGGTCAATGTCATTGGAGAACGCCACCTGCACCGGACCGAGGCCGAGATTGCCGTTGATCATCGTCCCGACCCCGGTCAACGAGTCGTCGCTGAAACTGAGGTTCCCGTTGCCGATCAACTGGACGCCGTCGCCGCCGAGGGAATAGTTCGCCGCCGAGAGCCCCGCCCCGCTCTGGTGGAAGAGACGCGCCCCGGTGGAAGCGCTCAAGGCGCCGCTGGCGAAGAGATGCACGCCCCCCTGCCGGGTTCCGACCGAATCCGACCGCGACCCGTGCCCGGTCATCGCGTAGGCGTTCGTTCCGGAACCGCCGACCAACGAGAGGTCGCCCCCCGCCGCGGCCACCCGCACCGAACCCGACATCGCCCCGCTGCTGGCATCACCACCGTGGCCAATCTGCGCGTAGACCTGAGCCCCGGTCCGGCCCTCCAGCGACAGCGAACCGCTCGCCGAGACCCGGACATCGCCCGAGAGCGCCCCCAAGGTAAGGCTGCCGCCGTGCCCGATCTGGGCGTAGGAAAAGTTGTTGGTCCCACCGATCAGAGTCACGTTCCCGGACGTGGCCGAGACGATCACCTCGCCCGAGACATTGCCCTCGCTGCGGTTCCCCCCGCCGGTGCGTCCGCCGCCCGAACCGATCTGGGTGTAGGCGGAAGTTCCTCCTCCCGCCGTCAGCGAGATCGAGGCTCCGGTGACGCTGACCCCGGCGTTGTTGCGGTGCCCGATGTCGGACGCCTGTCCGCCGCCCGCGCCGCCCGCACCGATCTGGGCGTAGGTATTGCTCTGGCTTCCTCCCCGCAGGGTGATCGCCCCGGTCGCGCTGACCGTGGTGGAAATGGGGGCCGTCCCGTTGATGATCCCGTCGTGGAGGAGCCCGCCCATCCCGATCTGGGCGAAGGCCTGGGCACCGCCGCCCGAAGCGTTCAGGCTCACGTCCCCGTTCGTCGCCGTCACCCAAGTGGCCCCGGTGATGACGCCGGAGGGGAAATCCGCGGTGTTCGTGAGGATGCCGCCGCCCGCGCCGATCAGGGCGTAGCCCCCCGTACCGCGCGAAACGAGGCTCACGCCGGTGCCCGTCACTCTCGTCGATCCGGTTTTCGCGCCGTCCCAAGCACTGCCCCCGATGCCGATGTGGGCGTAGGCCTCGGTGCCGGTTCCGCCGATCAACTCGACCAAGCCGGATCCGCCGCCGTTCTGGTTGATGTTCACGTCCCCGATCAGCGTCCCTTCGACGCCCGCCGCCGAAGTGGCCCCGCCCATGCCGATCTGCGCGTAGGCGCGCGTGCCGCCGCCGCCTTCCACGGTCACGGAGGCCCCGTCCACCTGGATCACGTCGCCCGCCGCCCCGTGGTTGGCGAAATGATGGGAACCACCGTGGCCGATCTGGGCGTAGGCGTCCGCGCCGCCGCCGCCTTTCAGGAGGATGTTCCCGTAAGCGCTCCCGTCATAGGAAAGCACCGTGATTCCGCCCGAGGTCGCCCCGCTCGCGCCCATCCCTCCGTGGCCGATCTGGGTGTAGGCGCCCGACTGGCTGCCCGAGTTGAGCTGGAGACCTCCCACGCCGAGGCGGGCGAGAATCCCCCCGCTGCCGTTGCCGTGGAATCCCAGATGCGTCGCGGCGTTCGCCGCCGTGTTGCTCGCGTTCAGGATCAATCCGTGGCCCGCCACCGCCGTGGTCCCCTGGCGGCTGCCGACGCGAACCGCCTGCGTCTGGCCGGTGCTGCCGATGGCGATGGTTTTGCCGCCGTTGCCGAAAGCGCCGGCAGCGGTGAAGCCGCTAGAATTCACCAACCCGATCCGGGGATCGCCGTAGTCGGTGCCGCTTGAACCATAGGTCACGTCCCAGGCTCCCGCCGAACCCGTTCCGTTCCATCCCGCCACGAGGACCACATGGCCGTCCGCGGTGTTCTGATAGCCGCGGTTCATCACGAGGTTGCCGCCGGTGAGGATCACCAAATCCCGCCCCGCGCCGGCGGAAACCTGGGTGCCGGCATCGATCGTGATATTGATCTCATTGCTCAGGCCCAGACGGACGGGGCCGTTCCCTATCATGGCGTTGACCATCGTGTTCACCCCGGCCACCCCTCCGAACACGGCCGTGTCCACCGTAAAGGCGCTGTTCGACACGATTTGATAGCCAACGGCGCTGGGTGCCGCCACATAGTTGGCCACATTGCCCAGACTGACGTGCGCGATGCGGGCGCGGGTCGACGTCACCGAAATCCCTCCGTCGGCGAACACGCTCAGCCCCCCTTGCAACGTGCCGGTCGTGTTGCTGATCGAACCATGGCCGATGAGCGTATAGTTGTAGTTGTTGGCGTGGCTGCCCGACAAGGAAATCACGCCTCCATTTCCGGCCACCACGCTCACATCGCCCGCGATGTCCCCGGTCGAGACCCCGGTACTCGGGGAAGTGCCCGCATGTCCGATCTGGGCGAATCGCGACGGCTGCGCCCCGCCGCCCAAAATGAGGGAAACATCCCCCTGGTCCTGCAAGCCGGCGACCACGCTGATATGGCCGGTTTTGTGGGCGTTCAGGTTGCGGCCCCCATGACCGATCAGGGCATAGGTGCCCGCGAAATAAACGGCGGGGTCCGCCCCGTCATAGTTGGCATTCAAGGTCACGGTGCCATCGGCGGCGACCACGATATCGCCTGACAGAAAGGGCAAGGTCCCCGTGTTGTTGTCTCCCGCCCGGCCATGGCCGATCTGGGCAAAGGCATTCGCTCCATCGCCCCCGCCCCGGAGCAACACGTTGCGGGCGGTCGCGATCCGGATATCGCCATCCCAGTCGGCGAGATTGTTCGTGCCGCCATGCCCGATCATGGCGTAGGCGTTCCCACCCGTCCCCGCCAGCAGGGTGACATCGCCGGACGTTAGGAAATCAATGGAAATGCCGGCGTCCGCGATCGAGGAAGCCGGGGTCGAAAGCCCACCGTGACCGATTTGCGTGTAGCCGCCGGTTCCTCCGGAAGACAGGGCGAGCCCGCCGGCGCCCAGCCTGGCTTCGATCTCGCCGGTCACTGGAGTTCCCGCCCCCCTGAAGCCCAACTGG
>CAYSZN010000065.1:0-10538 GCA_964435425.1 uncultured Akkermansia sp.
GCGGGCTGGTCTACAATTACGGCGTCACCACGATGCCGGAACGCTACGCCGACCATTTCTGGGTCTGCAATTTCGGCGGGGCCAACGGCGACCTCGAAGCCTTCTCGGTAAAGGAGGCGGGCGCCGGTTTCGTGCTCGACCGAAAGGAGGTCTTCATGGTCGGACTCGGCAACACCGATGTGGAGTTCGGGCCCGACGGACGCATGTATCTGAGCTGCTTCAACAACAGCGGCTGGTACAAGCAGGATCTCGGCAATGTCTACGTCCTCGCCTCGCCCGAAGTGGAGAAGGCCCATGCGGAGGAACTGAAGGAGGTCCGGACCCTGCTGACGAAACCTTTCTCCACCCACGAGGTGAAAATGCTCGACAGCCTGCTGGGTCACGCGGATTTGAGAATCCGACAAGGGGCGCAGTTCGAGCTCGCGCGGCGTGGCGAGCACACCATCTTCGCCGCCGCCGTGGCCCAGACGGAGAACCGCTTCAAGCGCCTCCACGGCCTCTGGGGATTGGGGCAGCTCGCCCGCTCCGACGAGGCGCTTCTGCCAACCGTGATCGCCGCGCTGGCCGACGCCGATGCGGAAGTGCGGGCGCAGGCGGCCAAGGTGCTCGCCGACTCGCGCACGACGGCGGCGGGCGAGGCGCTCGTGCCCCTGCTCAGCGATGCCTCGGACCGGGTGAAGGCCTTCGCCGCGACCGGCATCGGAAAATGCGGCATCGTCGCGGCCCTGCCGAAGCTGCTCGACCTCCTCGCGGCGAACGACAACCGCGACGTCTTCCTCCGCCACGCCTGCGTCCAGGGCCTGTGGTATCTGAACGACCGCGAGAAGATCCTCAAACAGGCGAAGAACGAATCCGCCGCCGTGCGGCTCGGGATGCTCCTGACCCTGCGCAAGCTCGAGGACCCGCGAGTGAAGTATTTCCTCGCCGATGCCGACGAAACCATCCGCGCCGAGGCCATCCGCGCCCTCCACGATCTCGACCTGCCCACCGCGCAGGCCGACCTCGCCCGCGAGCTGCACCCCTACGCAGACGCCGCCGAAGGCGTGCGGATGCCCTCGGACCACCGCGACGAGATGCTCCAGAACCGGCTCATCAACGCGAACTTCCGCCTCGGCGGAGCCGGAAACGCCGCAGACCTCCTCGCCTACGCCGCCCAGCCGCAGCTCCCCGCCCGCTTGCGGGAGCAAGCCCTGCTCGCGCTGCTCGAATGGCGCGAGCCGAAGCCGGTGGACGCCGTCACCGGGCACTATCGTCCCCTCGACGCCGCCTCCCGCGCCGACATCTCGGAAACCGTCAGGGCGGGCCTCCCCGCCGTCTTCGACACGGCCAGCGGTCCCCTCGTCGGCCTCGCCACCCGCCTCGCCCTCGCCTACGGTGCGCCCGCCCCTGCCGAACTGCTGAAGAAGCAGGCCCTCGACGCCTCGGCGGACGTCGCTTCCCGCATCAGCTCGCTCGAAGGCCTCTTCCGCCAGGAGCCGGAGGCCCTCGCTCCGCTTTGGGACGAGCTGCTGGCGCTCGAGTCCGCGCCCGTCCGCGCCGCCGCCGTGGCCCTGCTGACCCGTCTCGATACCAACCGGGGCACTGCCGCGGCCATCGAAATGACCGAGTCGGACCAACTGCGCCTGCGCCAGCATGGCTACCGCCTCCTCGGCGAATCGACCTCGCCCGCAGCCACCTCCTTCCTCCGCCAGCGGCTCCGCCAGCTCGACAACGAGCCTCCCGGCACCCACCTCGACCTGATCGAGAGCGCCAAGCTCAAGGACGACCCCGTCCTCCGGGAACTGCTCGCCGCCCGCGAAGCGGCCCTCGATCCCGACGATCCCCTCGCGCCCTTCCAGATCGCCCGCGAAGGCGGGGACGCGGAGGCGGGCAAGGAGATCTTTCTCACCCACGCCGCCGGACAATGCTCCAAATGCCACAAGATCAACGGCGACGGCGGCATCGCCGGCCCCGACCTGAGCGGGATCGGAATGGTGCGCGACAGCGCCTATCTGCTGCAGGCCCTCGTCGCCCCTAGCGCCGTCGTCGCCCCCGGCTATGGCATCACCCTCGTCGCCCTGAAAAGCGGCGAGAGCCTCGGAGGCATCCTGATGAAGGAGGATGCCAGGGAGATCGTCCTCCGCGTCCCCTCTCCCGACTCGCCCGACCGCCAGACCGAGCGCGCCATCCCCATGTCCGAGGTCGCCAGCCGGCAGCCGCCCGTCTCCGCGATGCCCCCCATGGGCCATCTCCTGAAGAAGTCCGAAATCCGCGATCTCGTCGCCTATCTCGCCTCGCTCAGGAAAGGTGGCGCAAAAAAGGGCCATTGATCCGCCTTCCCATTCGTTAGTGAAGGAAGGGGATACCGTCCTTGAAACCCCTCGGACTTCCCCTATAGTTCATCCAGATGAGGATTCCTCTCTTCGCCATCGCGCTCGCCACCAGCGTGACTGCATCCGCCGCGGACCCTCCCTCGAAGCGCGGCGGTCTCTTCAATTTCCGCTCGCCCGCCCGCGAGCAGATCTCCTCGGGCCTGTTCCCCGACGCCCACTCCCCTGCCCAGAGCAATGCCAAGCCGCAGCGGGCGGACGACGACATCTTCCGCGGCAGCGGACCACAGAAGGTCGAACCGGTCTCCTACGTCATCGAGAACGGACGGCGCGTCGAGAAGCCCATCACCACCTCCCTGACCACGAAGCGGAAGGAGGAACCCGAAGTCACGCAGCCCCTTTCCGCCCCGGCGGTCCCGATCCCGGCGGAAGCGGTCAATTCCGGCGAGAAGAAGCGTGGGGGCTTTTTCGGCTTCGGAAAGCGCGGCGAGGACGCGGCGGACGCCAATCCCGTCGTTCCGCCCGTTCCTCCAGTGGCCAGCCCCGCTCCCGCTCCTCCTGCGCCCCCCATCCAGGCCATCCCGGCGACCCCGGTCCAGACCTCTCCTCCTCCCGCCCCGGCGCAGCCGGTCGATGCGCCGTCCTTTGCCGGAATCAAGGAGGAAAAGGAACGCGGCTCTTGGATTCCCTTCCTCAACCGGAAGAAGGCGGAGGCCCCCGCCACAGCCGAACCACTCGCCGCCATCCCCGTGGCGGAGGAGGCCCCTGCACCTGCCCCCGTTCCTGCAACTCCGGCGAAACCGGCCTCCAAACCCGCAGCCAAGCCTGCACCCAAACCCACTTCCAACGAAGTCGCCACCTTCGAAATCCGCCGCGACGAGTCGAAGCCAGTCGAGAGCAAGCCGGAAAAGGCAAGCCGCGAAGGCGGCCTCCTGACGCCCATCACGAAGATCCGTCCGCCGAAGAAGGAGTTGGATCTGAGCGGTGCCGAGACCATCATTCAGAACGGGGAGATCGTGGGCGAGACCGACAGCTCCTTCACCAACACCTCCTCCGCCCCCTCGGGTCCCCGCCAGGCCCCGCAGGTCGTCAACGGGGTGAAGACCTACTCGTCCTGGAACGACGTCGATGCCCGCTCCTCCTCGGCGGCCGACAAGATCATCAACCGCATCCGCTGAGCGCGGCGGCGGTTCCGGAAACCGGCAAAAGGGCAAAAGCGTTCGCAATCGCCGCGATCCGGGGCACCATAGGCCTCCCCGGACGCCATGCTCTCTGCGGATGCCAGCCCCCCCTACCTTCGTCGCACCCTCCTCCTCGTGGGCGGCCTCCTGATCTTCCGCCTCGTCTACGCGGCGCTCTTCGCCACCAACCCCGCCGGGGACGAGGCCTACTACTGGGACTGGAGCCGGCAGCTCGACTACGGCTACTACTCGAAGCCTCCCGGCATCGCCTGGCTCTACGCCTTCGTCGACCGCGTCTGCGGAGGCGGGATCTTCGCCGTGCGCGCCACCGCGGCGGTGCTCGGGACCGCTTCCCTGCTCCTCCTCCATCGACTCGCCTCGGATCTCTTCGACGCGCGGACCGGATGGTATGCCGTCCTCCTCGGCGCCGCCGCCCCGGCCAACGCCGTCCTCTCCTTCTTCCTCACGATCGACGCCCCGCTCGTGATCTGCTGGACGACGGCGCTCTGGGCCTTCTGGCGCTTCGCCGCAGGGAAAGGCAACGGCGGCACGCTCGTCCTCCTCTTCCTCGCCCTCGCCGTCGGCCATCTCTTCAAGCAGATGATGATGGTCTTTCCCCTGATCGCCGTCCTCTTCCTCGCCGCGGCCGCCGACACCCGACCGCTCCTCCGCCGTGCCTCGCTCTGGCTTGTCCTGCTCGGCTCCTACCTCTCCCTGATCCCGCCCCTCGTCTGGAACGCCCGGCACGACTGGATCACCTTCCGCCACACCGGCCACCACTTCGAATCGAAGAGCGGCGACGGAAACCTCCTCCTCGAACGGCTCGAGGACTTCCTCTCCTTCCTCGGCACGCAACTGGGCGTGCTCTCGCCGGGCACCGCCTTCGTCGTCTTCTCGCTCTGCCTCGCCGGGCTGCCCCTGCTCGGAAAAGCGCCCCGCCCGCACCGCTATCTCCTCTTCTTCGGAGCGCTGCCCCTCGCCACGATGCTGCTCCTCGCCCTGCGCCAGGGACTCCAGCCTAACTGGGCCGCCGTCTACTACCTCTCCGGCATCGTCCTCGCCGCCGCCTGGTACTCGGGCACCATCGCCTCGCGCTTCCCGCCCGCCCCGTGGCGGCGTCTCCTCCCGCTCACGCTCGCCGTCGGCTTCCTGCTGGCGGGCTACTTCTACGCCGCCCCTCCCCTGTTCGCTGCCTTCGGAAAGGCAGGACACTCCGCCGATCCCGACCGCCGTCTCCTCGGACACGACCGTCTTGCGGCGGAATTCGAGACCATCCGGCGCGCCCAGCCCGAATCCGACACGCTCTTTCTCGTCGCTCTCGGCCACCGCGACCTCGCCAGCCACCTCGCCTTCGCCCTGCCCGACCATCCCAGGATCTACCGCTGGGAAGCCTCGGGGCGCATCGTCTCGCAATACGAGATGTGGAACCATCCGATCGAGGACGGCCTCGCCGGACGCGACGGACTCATTCTCGTGCCCGAAGGCAAGCTGCCGCCCCGCTTCGCCCGCGCCTTCGAGGAGACCACCCTCGTCGGCGAATTCACCATCCCCTTCGGCCACGACCGCACCCGATCCTTCTCCGTCTACCGAGGCCGCGCCCTGCGGGACTGGCCGGGAGGAATTGATAGATGATAGTTGAAAGTTGATAGACTCAAAATCAACGAGCTGCCCCATTCGGCAACTCCTTGGATTTACGGCGCATGCCGCTCATTCCCAGCTCTCAACTAACCTCACGGCTGAATCACCGCGTAGTCGCCCACCTGAAGCTTTCCGAAGAGGTGCTGCGCCCCCGAATGGGTCAAGCGAATGCACCCCGCCGAGGCCGGATAGCCGGGTAGCTGCCCCTGGTGCAGGCCGAAGGCACTGAAGCTGAAGCGCTGGAAGAAGGGCATGCTGGAATGGTAGATGGTGGAGGTGTGATGCCGGTTCTTGTCGCTGATGACATACTCGCCCGGAGGCGTGCGGTGACCGGCTCGTCCCGTCGAGCAGGGTGTCGTGAAGGTCGCGACGCCGTTCTCGTACAAGGTCACGGTCTGCCTCGACAGGGAGACCACGACCTTCCGCGGCTGCGGATTCGGCATTTTCCCGAGCAGGCAGATCTGCTGCATCCGGACATCCTTGTACCACGATCCCACGATGGCCCCGGAGAGGTATTTCCGCGTATAGGCCCGGCCGTTCGCCCCGGCGTCCATCAGCGCCTGCGCCACCTCGTGGTTCTTCTGCGCGGCCGCCATCATGATCGGACGGATGCGGCTGTCGACCTGCAAATGGTAGCGGAAGGTGGTGCTCTCGAACTGGTCGCGGAACTCGGACCGGGCGGGGAGCTTCTCGTCCGCATCGACGTCGATCCCCGCCTTGATCAGGGCAAGCGCGACGTCGGTCGTCCCGTTGGCGATGGCCCAGCCGATCAGGCTGTGCCCGTCGCTGGCCTTCACGCCCTCCACCGTCGCCCCCGACTCGATCAGGGCGAGGGCGACATCCACGTTGCCCTCGCGGACCGCCTTGGACAGCCAGGTCTCGCTCTCGTCGAAACGGGCGTCCGGATTGGCGCCGCCTGCCAGCAGCTCGCGCGCCGCCGCGTAGCGCCCGTTGGTGAGGCAGTGGTCCAGCGGGTCCTGTCCCTCCGGCCCCGGCTGGCGGGGATCCGCCCCGGCGGCGAGAATGAGCCGGATGAGATCGTCCTGTCCCGTGAGCAGGGCGGCCCAGAGATTGTCCCCGATCTTCGCCCCGGCCGCGAGCAAGGTTCGCACCGCCCCCGTAGCCCCGTCGCGGACCGCCGCATCGAAGACCCGCTCCTGGGTTCCGGGAAAGGTCGACTCGGGATCGACGCCCGAATGAAGCAGCAGGCTCATCAGCGGATCGTCCCGCATGGCGTAGGACTTCGCCAGCAGGGCCTGCTTGTCCAGTTCGGCACCCGCGGCGATGAGCTGATGGGCGATGGCGAGGTTCCCGAGGGAGACGGCGGCGGCCAGCGGTGGATCGGTGCCCTCTGCGGCAAAGGAGGGATCGGCCCCCTTGGCGAGGAACAGATCGACCAGGTCGAGATCCTCGTGCCCGACCGCCGCGAGGAGAGGAGAGCGCTTGTCCGAGGAGAGCACCTGGCAGTCCGCCCCATGCTGGAGCAGCCGGGCGGCGAGATCGCGATCGCCGGCCATGGCCGCCTCGTAGAGGAGAGGTTCGCCTCCCAGCCCTGCCACCTTGGGACTCGCTCCTGCGGTCAGAAGGGTGTCGCGCATCGCCTCGTCGCCATTGCCCACGGCATGGCTGAGCGCGGTCGTCACACCGCCCCCGACCTCGGCCGCCTCCGCATCGACCTTGGCCTGGTTCGCCAGCAGCAGGTCGAACGCCTCCCGGCTGCGCTCCTTCACCGCCTCGACCAGAAGCGGTTTCCCGGAGACCCCCGGCACATCGGGATCCGCCCCCGCCCCGAGAAGGCGGCCCATCAGGGCGACATCGCCCTTGTCGGCCGCGATCGCGAGCGCCGTGGCCGCTTCGGCCCCCTTGTAGTCGGCCTTCACGCCATGCCGGAGGAGGTAGTCGATCATCTCGGCGTCATCCGAGCGCACCGCCTCGATCAGGAAGGGCACCCCCGCCTCGACATCCACCTCGAGCGTGGCCCCCTTGCCGAGAATCCGGTCGACCAGGGCGAAGTCGCGGTCGCGCAGCGCGGCGGCCAACGGAGTCTCGCGCTCCGGCTCCGTCATGCGGTTGATCGAGTCCGCGACGGCCTCGCGCTCCATCAGGAAATCGATCACCTTTCCATTGCCGGACTTCACTGCGGCCAGCAGGGGCGTCCGGCCGCTCTCGTCGCCGGTCCCGAGACTGATCCCGGCAATCTCCAGTTGTTCCAGCAAGGCCACCTCGCCCCGATGCGCGGCGGCGATCGCGCTGGCCGGAGAAAGGGGCACGCCCCTCTCGGCGAGGAAGCGCTTCGCCTTGCGGGTGACTTCGTGGCGGACGTAGTAGTCGGTGGCTATCGCTCCGGCGAGGAGCGATAGCGTGAAGACGGCAAGCAGGAAGGTGCGGAAGAACAAGGCCGCCGGGTTCATCGATCAGTGGCAGAGGTCAGGATCTCATCGTAGCAGGTTGAAAAACGGAAGAAGTTAGCACGGTTCTCGCCCCGTGAAACTGGATTCCGATGGCGTTTTCGCCGCCGTTCGCGAAGTCCGGCGCTTCCAACGTGCGGTTGGACCCTTCCCTCCCTCCGCCGTTCATCCGAACGGCGGCAAAATCCGAAGTCCGAAGCCCAAAATCCGAAAGATTCGGGGCAAGAGACATGAGGGGGAAATCCGAAACTCGAATTTCTGGCTTGGGATCTCAAAAATCCCCTTTACAGACAAGTCTGTCTGTTTACATTGCCCCCATGGCGACGAGAAAGCCAAATGCCAAGGAGCGGATTCTGGAAGCAGCCGGAGAGCTGTTCTTCCAGCGGGGGTATTCGGGTGTCGGCATCAACGAGATCATCGAGACCGCCGGGACCGCCAAGGCGAGCTTCTACCAGCATTTTCCCTCGAAGGAGTCTCTCTGCGCCGCGTGGCTACGCGCCGTCCACGAACGGTCGAAGACGCAGCAGGCGGATCTCCTCGCCAGTTCCGAACCGCCTGGGGAAAAGATGGCCGCCTATTTCGGGCAACTGCAGGAATTTCTCGTCGCCAGCCATTTCCGGGGCTGCCCCTACTCGAACACCGGGGCCGTCTCCGACGAGAACTGTCCGGGAATCGTGGCCGAGATCCTGAACCACAAGGAATCGACACGGGAGTTTCTCCGCCAGCTCGCCGCCCAGGCCATCTCCGCCCCCGAACGCGCCGCCGAGATCGGGGACCGGATCTTCATCCTCTATTCCGGCTCGACCAGCGAAGCCCAGAACCTGAAGCAAACCTGGCCAGTCCGCGTCGCCCGCGACGCCGCCATCGAAATGCTGGCCTCCTGATTTTTTTTGAACGCCATTACAGACAGACCGTTCTGTCATCCTGTCTTCCGACCCCACCACGCCATGAACCTGCATCTCCTCGATCCCGAGCAATGGAACCTCGCCCACCGCGATGTCCTCCTCCGCTTTGCCCTGCAGCGCATTTCGGACTACGGCACGGCGGAGGACCTCGTCCAGGACACCTTTGCCTCCGCCTGGCATGGGCGGGCGCATTTCCGGGGCGACTGCTCGGAGCGGACCTGGCTCACCGGCATCCTCCGCAACAAGATCGTGGATCACTACCGGCGCAACGCTCGGCGTCCCGCCGTCCTCGCGAGCGATCTGGACCGGCCCGATGCGGAGGGAACGGGTGCCCTCTCCTGGCTCGACCGCCAGCCCGATCTCAGAAACGGCCACGGTCCCGGTGCCGAGACGGAACGGAACGAATTCATGAACGAGCTGGCCGACGCCATCGAGCACCTGCCTGCGAAAATGGGACAGGCCTTCCGTCTCCGCGAGATCGAAGGACTCTCCACCGAGGAGATCACCCAGGAGCTGAACATCTCGAAAGCGAACCTCTGGGTGCTGATCCATCGCGCCAAGCAGGCTCTCGGCCAGTCCCTCGGAGACCGCTGGGCCGATATCGACACCTTCGGCGACCGGCTCGCCGCCTGATGGCGCGTTTGCGGGGAAGAGCTCTTGCATGGGCCATCCTGTCCAATCGTCCTTGAAAGGAACACGCCACTTTCAGTCATGGTCTCCTATCCCGATACGATTCCGAGATTCCGTCACACCCCGGCAGGTCGGGGCAAGTTTCTGGAGAGAGTGGCGGAGACCGTCCACTCCGAACCCATGGCCGAGCTTGCAAAACAGATCATCCGCCAGCAGTGGCCCTTGCGCCACCATGCCGATTCGCTTTGCCGTGCCCAGGCCAAGACTCTGATCCGCACCCACGTCATCCTCCTGCGCCAATGGCAGGATTCCTCCGTCGCCGCCTGACTACGCGTTGCCAAGCTTGGCGGATCGGTCACAACAGGAAGGCAAGCTCCATTCGCCCGGCCGTCCTGCCCGTCCCTCGGTCCCCAACATGGGCATGAGGCCCGCCATCCGATGAAGCTAGAGGATCTCGTCGCGAAACGGCTCGGCATTGGGGCACGGAGGGCACGCACCCTCATCCTTTCGGGCCGCGTTCTCCTGGATGGCTTGCCAACTGGCGACCATCGCCATCCGGTCTCGCGCTTCGAGGCGGTCGCCTGCGAAGGCACCATCGTCCAACCCGGCATCGAGCGCCTCTGCCTGATGCTGCACAAGCCAGCGGGCGTCCTCAGCGCAACGAGCGATCCTGTCCACCCCACCGCGCTCGACCTGATCGACCATCCCGCCAAAGCCACCCTCCATTTGGCCGGGCGACTCGACCGGAGCTCGACCGGGCTGGTCCTCCTGACGAACGACGGAGCCTGGTCGGAATCCCTCGCCCATCCCGAATCGGGCATCGAAAAAGTCTACCTCGTGGGCACGGACCGCCCTATTCCCGCCGAAGCGGAGGAACGCTTCGCCGAAGGGTTCTTTTTCGCGACCGAAGGCATCACCACACGCCCCGCCGGCCTCGAGCGCCTCGGGGAGCGCCTCGCCCGCGTGACCTTGCGCGAGGGACGCTACCACCAGATCAAGCGCATGTTCCACCGCCTCGGAGGCACCCGGCTCCTCTCCCTGCACCGGGAGCGAATCGGACCGTTCTCCCTGCCCGCCGATCTCGCTCCGGGCGAATGGCGCAAGGCGGAGGGATGATTCGATTGACGGGCCGGACATCTGTCCTAACCGTAGGGAACGACATCGTCCCCATGAGAAATCTCGCCTTCCTCTGCTCCATCCTGCTCATCGCCACTGGTCTCGTCGGCTATTTCGCCTGGGAGGCGATCGGCGCGACGGCCCAGTCGGTCACCGCGCTGATCCCGGCCTTCGTTGGTCTCCCCATGCTGATCGGCGCGATCGTCGCCCTGAAGAACAACATGGCGGGAATGCACATCGCGGTGCTCTTTTCCCTGCTCGGAGCCCTCGCCGGACTCGGTCGCCTCGTGCCCGGCCTGATCAAGGGCACGGTCAGCTTCGCCGACGCCGCGCCGAAACTCATCCTCGTGA
>CAYSZN010000066.1:0-10517 GCA_964435425.1 uncultured Akkermansia sp.
CGCACGCAGCGACGGAGTCAGGAGCGCGAGCAGTGCCGCGAGGAGGGCGGCGAGGGATGGAGAATGTCTGTGTTTCATGGAAAATGGGATGGAATGGGGCCTCTGGCGCCGGGTCGGTCGTCTCAGGTCGGCGGCCTGACCCTCTTCGGTCGGTGGCGGAACCCTGTCTGGCCTGATGGCATGGCTCTGTCGATGGGGTGGAAAGGGGCGCTTTTCAATGGCTGATCTGGCCGCCGCCGGGCAACTCGAAGCGGACGGACTGGCGGCTGATCTCGATCACCTTGAGGTCGATGACGTCGCCCGCCGGGGCGGCCGCCACAGGCACCGGCACGGAGGGATTGAAGGGCAGGCCCGTGCCGTCCACGTTGAGCGTCAGGGTGTCGCCCACTCTGAGGACGACGTTGCGCCGACCCTCGACGGCGACCAGCATCGCCGCGATGCCGTTGCGCGCCGCCCCGCGCGCGAGGATGCGGCATCGGGACAGGGCGGCATGGGCGGCCTTGCGCAACTCGGCGCGCTCCATGTCTCCGTCGCCGCCCCCGAAGAAGGGATCGTTGAGCGGCTCCTCCTTCTCCGTCGCCGGCGTGGGGGCCTCCGGTTCGACGAGTTCGGAGAGGCCCTGCTGGAGCTGGCTTTCCTGGGCCCGGGACGCCGTGATGGAGGCAAGGCCGAGGACGAGGACAAGGATGAGGGCGGGGATGGGTTTCATGGATTGAGGGCAAATGCCGGTTGAATTCAGTGCGACAAGCGAAATAGGAGCGGAACAGCCAGCAGTTTCCTCCACCCCGGAGGGGCGGAGGAGGAAGACCGGCCTGTCCATTCGTTATTCATTCGCTATCAAATAAAATCGGGATTAACTCTACTTCGTTAGATTTCGGTTTTGACCACGAATGAACACAGATGAACACGGATTTTCTTGCGGCTCATCCGTGTGATTCGTGTCATCCGTGGTCCAAATCCAATCATTTAACAAAGTAGTCTTAAAGAGAATCATCGGACGAGCGAGAGCACGGCGGAGAAGAGGGCGACGTAGACGAGGGCGACGATGCCGCCGACGAAGAGGATCAGGGCCGGCTCGATCAGGGTGACGAGAATGGCGAGGCGCGAGGAGAGACGCCGGACATAGTAGCTCTCCAGCTCGCGGAAGCTGCGGGGGAGGTCGCCGCTCTCCTCCCCGGCGGAGACCACGCCGAGCAGCGTCCCCGGCATGCCCGGCTGCTCCAGAGCATGGCGCAGGGTAAGGCCGCGGACGACGCTTTCGAGGGCGTTCAGGAAGATGCGCCGGTAGTAGTGCGAGGTCAGGGTCCCGGCGCTGACCTCGATGGCGCGGACGAGGCTGGTGCCGCTTTGGAGCAGCACCGAGAGCAGGCCGCAGACCTGCGCGAGCAGGGCGGCCTGCCAGACGCTGCCGACCATGGGAATGCGGAGGACGATCCGCTCCATGCGGAGCCTCCAGGCCGGTCGGCGCAGCAGGGCCCACCCGCCGGTGCCCAGCAGGATCAGGGCGGCGAGCAGCCAGGGCCACGAGCTCTGGAAGAAGTGCGAGACGTCGAAGAGGAACTGCGTTGTCGGGGGCAGGGTCCGTCCCCCGCGGCTGACGAAGCTCTCGACCTTCGGGATGAAGACCGAGACGAGCAGGGCGGTGACGCCGACCGCGAGGACCACGACGATGGCGGGATAGGTGAGGCTTTGCAGCACCTTCCGCCGCAGCTCCGACCAGAAGCGCAGGTATTCGCAGACGCGGTCGAGGCCGTCGGCCATCTCGCCGCTCTCCTCCGAGCTGCTCACGATGCTGGAGACGATGGGGGGAAAGATCGACGGGTGGGCGGCGAGCGCCTCGGAGAAGGGCAGGCCCCGCTCGATGCGGCCCGCGATGTCCGCGAGCACCTCGCGCAGCCGCAGGTGCGGCGTCTCCGGCGCGATGAGGCGCAGGGCGTTGCTCAGGGACAGGCCCGAGCGGGTCATCATCGCGAGATGTCCGAAGGCCTGGGCCTTCTCCTCGGAGGTGACGGGGAAATGCGCCGAGATCCGGCTCCAGGTCGTGTCGCGCGGATTCGTCCGTTCGGCCTCCCTCGCACCGCGCCGGGAGGTGGGCTCCAGAGCGAGGATGCGCCCGCCACCCTGCTTCAGCGCAGCGGCGGCAGTGGCGAGATCCTCGGCGTCGAGGATCCCCCGGTCACGGCCCCCGGCGGCGTCGAGGATGTCGTATTGGAAGGAAGGCATGGGGGACGCGGCCGAAGGCCGCGGTAAAAGGTGAAAAGTGAAAGGTAAAAGGTCGGAAATCAGGCGGAGCGGGCGAGGAGGCGGGATTCGGTGAGGCCGACGAGCTGGTCGAAGAGGCGGGCGTTGCGGACGCGGGCGCGGGCGATGTCGCGGTCGACGAGGCCGGCGCGGACGAGGCCGGAGAGGGAGGTCTCGAAGGAGATCATCCCGTGGCTTTGGCCCGTCTCGAGGGCGTTGTAGAGCTGGTTGAACTGGGCCGTGCGGATGAGGTTCTCCACCGCCGGGGTGCAGCGCAGCAGCTCCACGGCGGCGCGGCGGCCCGTGCCGTCGGCCTTGGGCATCAGGGTCTGGGCGACGACGGCCCGCAGGGTTAGGGAGAGTTGGCGGCGGGCGGAGTCCTGCTCTTCGGAGGGATAGAGGGCGAGGATGCGGTCGAGCGCGCCGACGGCGTCGCCGCAGTGCAGGGTCGAGAAGACGAGGTGCCCCGTCTCGGCGGCGGTCATGGCGGCCCGCGCCGTGGCGAGGTCGCGCATCTCGCCGACAAGGATGACGTCGGGATCCTCGCGCATGGCCTCGCGCAGGGCGTCGGCGAAGCCGGTCGTGTCCGATCCGACCTCCCGCTGGTGGACGAGGCTGCGCCGACTCTCGTGCAGGTATTCCACCGGCTCCTCGATGGTGAGGATGTGGCAGGCGCGCTGATGGTTGATGTGGCCGAGCAGGGTGGCAAGAGTGGTGCTCTTGCCGCTGCCGGTCGGCCCGGTGACGAGGACGAGCCCATGGGGATGGGTGGTGAGGTCGAGCAGCTCGCCGGGCAGGTGCAGCTCCTCGAGCGAGGGAATGCGCGGCTCGAGACGGCGGATGGCGATGGCGGGACAGGCCCGCTCGCGGTAGAAGTTGAGGCGGAAGCGCTGGCCCGACTCGCTGCAGGCGGCGTCCACGCTGCGTCCCGAGGCGAGGCTGGCCCTCTGTTCGGGCGTGAGGATTTCGGCGACGAGATCCTCGATGGCGGCCTCGTCGAGCGCGGGCATGCTTGGGCGCACCAGCTCGCCGTGGAGACGGCCCACCGGCGGATTGCCGCAGGAGAGGTGGAGGTCCGACCAACCCTGCTCCAGGCACATGCGCAGGAGAGAGCGGAGTCGGTCGGTGACGTGGATGCTCATGGGGTCACAAAGAGTAGCGCAGCACTGTCCGGAGCTGGCCGGGGCGCTCGGTGTCGATCTGGAGATCGAGGGAGAGGACGACGAGGCGATGGGGAAGGTCGTGGAGGGAGCCGATGAAGCGGAGCAGGTGCTGGAACCGGCCATGAACCTCCAGTTCCCGGATCACGAGCCCCTCGAACCGGGGATCGGACTCCTCCACGGCGGAATGGCGCTGGATCGCGAGCTGGCTCTCCACGGCGCGGCGCGAGAGGTTGGCCTGGAAGGCCGCGACTTCGGGCTGGAGGCGGACATCGAGAAAGGGTGCGCCGTCGTCGACCCCGGCGATCTCCACGGTGCGCAGCCTCTCCCTCGCCTCGGCCACGGCCGCCCGCATCGCGGGCAGATCCATCGCCTCGCGGGCGGCGAGCTGCGTCTCGAGGTGGTCGATCTGGAGCCGCTGCTCGGCGATGGACCGTTTCTGCGAGAGGATCCGAGGATCGATCTGCTTATCCTTGACGGAATAGAGCACGAGCCCCCCGCCCGCGAGGAGCAGGAAGATGAGCAGCGCGTGCTGGCGTGGCGTCGTGGTTCCGCTCTTCATAGTCTGGCGGTGGGTGGCTCCGCAGCGTCGGCCTCGCTCTCTTGCGTGGTTTGGGGGGAGGCCGGAGGGGCCGCGCCGCCCGACGCCTCCGCATCGGCGGCTGCGGTCTTCTTCGCCGCGCCTCCCCGCAGCTCGGCCTCGAGCGCGGCGTTGACGGGCTCGGGTGCTTTCTGGTAGGCGCTGTGCTGGGCGACGAAGGCGAGACGTCCCCTCGTGGCTCCTTCCCGCGTGGTCGAGAGCGGTGCCGACTGGATGGGGTGCCGGGAGAGGAGGGCGTAGAAACGGCCGAGCGCGTCCTGCACCGAGGAGTCCTGGTCGGCCTCTCCGTCGATGGAGACGCGGCCCTCGAAATTGGTCTGGAAGCGCTTCACCTTCACGTTTTTGGAGAAGGCCTTCGCCAGGGCGCCGAGGGCGTCGGCGATGTAGTCGACACGGGCGCAGGCCGCGGCGGCGGGCCGGTCCCGCAGTTGCGCGGCTTCCTCGATGCGCCGCTCCAGGTCGCGCAGTTCCGTCTCGAGCAGCTCGTAGGCCTGGGCGTCGGCCTCGTAGGCCTGCAGGCGGAGAGTGACGTCGGCCAGCAGGCGGTCGGACTGCACGCGCTCGCGCTGGAGCGCCGAGAGCTGCCGGTGCCAGTGCAGCGAGAGAGGTAGGGCGAAGGCGAGCAGCAGCAGCGCCGCGGTCGCCCACCATCGGGAGGGGCGCTTCCAGGCGGGAAGCGATTCGCCGAGTCCATCGACCAGCGGGAGGGTGCGGGCGACGCCGTCGGCGCAGGAGTCGAGGACGCCGAGCAGGCCCGCCCAAAGCCAGTTCTCGCCTTCGCCCAGCGCCTCGGTCGGCGGCAGAGCCGGATCGTGGAAGGAGCCGGAGGCGTCCGCGCTGTCCTCGCCGATGGCGAAGAGATGCTGGAGCGCGAAGGAGCGGGCGTCCGCCACGAGTCCGCGCGGCCACTGGCCGGAGGCGGGCGCGGGGTAGCGGGCGTGGAATTCCGGCCGGTTTCCCTCGAACACGGTCAGGGAGAGCTGTCCATTCCACTTCAGGACCAGCCCCGTGGTGCCGGAGGGGCGAAGGAGCCGCCAGCCGAGGGACATGGCGGGCAGGGTGGCGGCGAGACGGAGCGAGCGGGTCTCCAGCAGCCCGCGGAGGGAGGCGAGCCAGGTGCGCCGGACGGCGGCAACCGCCGTCTGCCCGCTGCCCGCCGAGGCATGGCCAAGCTCCCAGGCGGTGGGGTCGGGGGACTCTCCGTTCGCCGGATCCCCGAGGCCGGACAGGTCGATCTCCCAGCGCAGCATCTCCGCCGCCGCCTCCGCGCCGAGGCTCGCCGGGATCTCCGCCGGGTGCAGCAGGGGCTCGCATTCGCTGGCCGCGACGAGGACGAATCTGGCTTTCTTCGGAGGATTCAGCGCATCGATGGCCGCGGCGGCACCGTCAAGGCCTCCCAGCTCGGAACGCGCCGCGTCGCCGAGGAGCCGCCACGCCCCGCCCTCGCGTGCCGCGAGCGCGGCCGACGCACTTTGATCGGAAACGGCCAGCAGCAGGACCGGGCCGGCCTTTCCGAGAGCGAGTCGATTTAGGGTTTGGTCCACGGGGAAGGGTTCGGTTTTCAGTGTTCAGCTTGCCGCAGTTCAGGGCGTGACCCACTGGGCTGCATCGGTTCCTTCGAGAATTCGTTCCTGCCCGACCGTGCTGACCCTCGGGAGATAGGTGACGACCATGGGGTCGATCGAGTGGAGCTTGTCGACGAGGCGAGGACCGGTTCGGGCTTCGTCGTAGAGTGCCAACTGGAGCTGCCGGGCGTAGCCGAGGTCGTAGGTCAGGCCCGCCGGGGTCATGACCTCTCTCTGCACACTGGTTGTCTCTTTACCCTTCTTGCCGACATTGACGGTGGTTTTGTTCAAGGTGATCGTGGCGACAGGTCCAGCCGGAGAGGGATTGCGGAGGAGCGCGCGGCGGTTGAGGTAGGGTTCGCTGAGATTCAGCCCGGCATGGATCACCCCGATGGTGACGACCAACTCGCCATTGCTCGCCTTGAGCACCTTTCGCTGGGGAATGGGAATGGCGACGAGGGTGAAGTAGCCCGGCTCGATCGAATGGTTTTTCGGGAAGTCGTCCTCGTATTGCTCCACGCCGCCGGGAAGGCCGTCGCGTCCCCAGCTTCCCAGCTCCAGCGGCGAGGCGGTCGTCACGGGCAGACGGAAGTGCCAGGGACTGCCCCAGGCGTCGGTTGGGTCGGCCCCACCCACGTTCAGGTAGGGGCCGCGCCAGCCGTGGTGGATTTTGACGCCAAAAGCGGGTGGAGCCACGGGAGACCATGCGGGAAGGCCGATCGGCCGCGTCACGAGATCGTCCAAGCTCGTCGGAAGCCTGCCCGTGTCGGCGAGATAGCCGCTCACGACGAGGTTGCCGTTGATCGTCGTCATGGTGCCCGGGCCGAAGAGGGCGGTGTGGAGATCCTTGTAGTCCTCCTTGTTCTTCTTGTAGCGCATTTGGTCGTCGGTCTGCTCCAGGACGAGGAGGGAGCCGGCGGTGACGAGGATCAGAATCCCCACCACCACGAGGAGCTCGACCAGGGTGAAAGCCACTTTTGAAGTCTTAGGTCGCTTCATCGTTGTTCGCGTCGGGTGATTTCCACGGAAAAATCGTCTCCGGAGGGAATGGCGTTGCGGGTTTGGAAGACTCCGTCGGGACCGGCGCTGACGAGGCGGTAGACGATCCAGCCGGGAGCGCCGGCCTCGTCGACGAGAAAGGCGATGGGGCGTCCGGCCCCGGTCTGGGCGGTCTTTTCGGGGGCTCCCGGTGCGGTCGGGGTCCGGTCCTCCCTGACCCAGCGCAGAGGCGCCTGGTCGTCCTCGGCACGGACGCGCCCGATCAGGTCGGTCACGGCGTAGAGACGGTCGACGCGGCCTCCGGCGGTGAAGCCCTTCTCGGACGTGCCCGCGCCATCGAGGCTGAGGTCGCTGCCCTCGCCGAGATAGGGGCCGCGCCAGCCGCGCGAGGAGGCGGGATTCCAGAGCCAGCGGCTGGGGTTGAGACGGTCCACCGGACGCTCGTAGAGCATCCAGAAGTTCATCGGATGCGCGGCCCAGCGCATCCGGCCGTTCTCGTCGTTGCCGCGGCCGGGGGAGACATGGTGGAAGCCCCGCAGGTCGAGATGCTCGACCGCGAGGGGGCCTTCGCCGGGAAAGTAGCCCATGTCCACGCGGAAGCGCAGCAGGGCGTCGCGCACGGTCGCCAACTGGCGCTGCGCCATGCCCTCCTCGGCGCGCCGGTGCGCGTCGTCGTAGACCGCGATGACCCCTCCGGCCACCACCGCGAGAATGGCGATGACGACCAGCAGCTCGATCAGGGTGAAGGCGCGGGGCGGTCTTGTGGTTCGTTCCAGCAAAGTCGAAGGGGAGAGCCATCGAAGGCGGAACCCTGTAGCCGAGGCCATTGGCCTCGGTCGAACGTCGGAAGGACGCCCGTTCCGCGCCCAATGGACGCGGCTACAGCGCTGGCGCGTCCTCCGAAGTTTTTCTATGCTTCCGCCGGTCATTCTTGCTGGAATGGTCTATTAGTCCGACTTCGTTAGATTGAGGTTTGGACCACAAATGGGCACCAATGAACACGAATGTTCTTGATCTCTATCCGTGTCATTCGTGGTCAAAAACCCAACTCTAACTAACTGGAGCTAGGAGCACTTTGCTGGATTTGGATTTTGACCACGAATGAACACTGATTTTCACGAACGGAGGGCGTTGGGTCGGCGGAGGATTCGTGTTCATTGGTGCTAATTCGTGGTTCTTTAACAAAGTGGAACTAGGTATCGGTGCGCTCATGGGATGGCCGCTTGGGTCTCACTGCCCCCGTCCGGCGGCGACGTTTCCGGCGAGGAAGCCGCCTGCCGGATCCAGCACCGTGATGAAGCGCGCCGGAGTCTGGTCGACGTCGAGGACGACGAGGTAGTTGGGGTATTCCGACTTGCCGAGGTCGCCGTAGAAAGGGGCCGAGGCGAGGCGGGCCTGCGTCGTCACGCCGTTCACATTCCCTCCGGCGTGGACGAGACTGCAGTTCTTTCCGACGCCGAGGACCACGAGAGTGGCTCCCGGCGCCGCACCCAGCTTCTGGTTCTCGTATCCGCCGACGCCGGGGAGGAGGCGCGCCATGTAGGGAAGGAAGGTGCTGGGGGATTCCCTCAGCCGCACGGAGAATCCCCGCCCGCGGTTGGCGCCCGGCTCGGGGCTGGGGGTGTCGAAGGCGTGCGAGGGAATGTCGATGCGCTTGATCGGCCCCACCGTCGCCGGGGTGCCTCCGGAGGCGCGCAGGTCGAGCTTGCCACCTTCGTCCTCTCCGCGGACGTCGAGGTAGCGCATCGAGGAGATGCCCGAGGCGAGGAGATTGCTCTTCTGCACGACCGAGAGCTGGTAGGGCTCCAGCCGCACCGCCAGCGCCGGACTGATCACGGACGAGAGGCGCGGGGCGATTCCGGGATTGTAGCTGCTGGCCACGTTATCTCCCTTCAGCGCGTCGAAGCGGGTCGTGGCCGTGCCCACACCCACGGCGAGCAGGGTCTCCAGATCGTCGGGCAGAGCCCGCTCCAGCACCTGGTAGGCCCGCACCGAATCCGAGAGGGCGGCCATGGCGTTGGAGGCGGTGCCCTTGGCGGCCTGACCAACGAGGCCGTCGTAGGCCACGATGACGAGCCCGCCGACGACGGCGAGGATCGCCACGACGACCAACAGCTCCATCAGGGTGAAGGCGCGCGCACCGCGCGGTGTCGTGCGGTGCTGGGGAGGATGGTCAGGGGAGATCATGGAGGCGCACGGGCTTGGATTTCAAATGGGCTGGAACGAATGCACGACGACGCCCGAGAGTGGCGCACGCAAGGCCATCTCCCGTCGCCGTTTTCCCGGCCTACGAGACAACGGCTTCAGGAAAGAGTCAAGAAATACGTTGCAAATGAGAATCATTAGCATTAATGAGAGCGCGCTCAGCCTATCATCACCTCATGAAAACGCATCGCCTTTCTTTCGCCGTCCTCCCGGGATTCTCCCTCCTTCTCTTCACCTGCCCCCTCTCTGCCGACGACGGGCACAAGAAGGAGGAGCACAAAAAGGAAAAGGACCGCAAGGAGCACAGGCACCATTCCGAGGAATCCGGTGGCAGGCAGCGCCCCGCTTCGCTATGGAGCAAGCTCGACACCGATGGCGATGGAAAGCTTTCGACGGCGGAGATCGCCCAGGCGCAGGCGGTGCTGGGCGCTCTCGATGCCGACAAGGACGGGACCGTGACCCCCGAGGAAGCCGGCCTGTTCGCCCATCGTGGCGACCGGGGACGCGGTGGAGACGGTCGCGGCAGGGAGGGCGGTGACTATGCCCGGAAGGAACCCAAGGCTCCGAAAGAACCCAAAGCCCCCAAGGAGCCCAAGGAATATCGTGACGGTGGCAGCGATGACGACGACGATCACGACGACGACGACGATGACCACGGTGGAGAAGAGAACGTCGGCAAGGGAGGCGGTGGAGGCATGTCCGCGGAGGCCCGCACCTGGATGGGATTCGATCAGAATGGCGACGGCAAGCTGACTGCCGAGGAATTGCCCAAACGCATGGCCGCCGCCCTCGGGAACGCGGATGCCAACGGAGACGGAGCGATCGATCTCGCCGAGCTCGAGGCGCATCTGAAGGGTGCCTCCGCAGCTCCGGCCACCCCTGCTCCTGCTCCTGAGAAGCCCGCCTCCGCTCCGGCCAAAGCCGCTCCGGCCCCGGCAGAAACGGCCCCGGCTCCGGCCGCCGCCCCGGCGGTCGAGTGAACCGTCGCTGTTCTCCCTCCCTCCCAGCCGTCGTCGCCCGATGAGACTTCCCGTTCCAATGCTGCTTGCCGCGAGCCTTCTGGCATGGCCGCGCCTCCATCTCGCCGAGGACTTCGTCTTCCGTCACGAGAACCTCCTGGGGACCTCCATGGAGCTTCTCATCCGCACCGATGTGGCGTCCGATGCCCGCGCGGCGGAGTCCGCCCTGCTCGACGAGATCGGACGGCTCTCCTCGGTTCTGAGCACCTGGGATCCCCAGTCCGAGGTGACGCGCCTGTTCCAGGGCGGGGCGGGAGAGCGCGAGGTTAGCGAGGATCTCTTCGCCGTCCTCCGTCTCTGCGATACCTGGCAGGAGGAGACGCAGGGAGCCTTCAATCCCCGGGTGAACGTGCTCGGAGACCTGTGGACGCGTGCCGAGCAGCGTCAGGAACTCCCCGGCGAGGCGGAGCTCGCGCAGGCCCGGCGGGAGCTGCTCCAGTCCGCCTGGGAGCGGATGGACGGCGCCCGCGTCCGCGTCCCCGGTGGACGCGACGCCACGCTCTCCGCCGTTGCCAAGGCCTACATCGTCGACCGGGCCGGGGAAATGGCCTTCTCCTTCCTGCCCTCTCCGGACAGCGTCCTTCTCCTCAACATCGGCGGCGACATCCGCCACTGGGGCAACGAGTCCCTCGTCGCGGGCGTGACCGATCCCCATGCCGATGCGGAGAACCGGCCCCCCGTCGCCGAGGTGCCCCTGCGGAACCAGGCCCTCGCCACCAGCGGAGGC
>CAYSZN010000067.1:0-10432 GCA_964435425.1 uncultured Akkermansia sp.
CCGCGGCGGCGCACGGTGTGCTGGCGGCCGAGGGCGCCGAGCGAGGCGAGGACGGACGAAGGCCGCAGGAAGCGGCGGACGAGGATCGAGCAGAGCGCGACGCCGGCAACGGTGACGAGGAAACCCGCGCCGAAGAAAAGTCCCTGCTCGGCCATGGTCCCCTCGACCTTCGGCGCAAGGAGGCAGCCCAGGGCACCGGCGAGTCCCACCCAGAAGGCCACGACATCCCGCCGCCGGCGCGCGGTGGCGAGAGGTGGCTCCGCCTCGATCCCGGAGATGAGGGCGCTGGGATGGACGGCGCTGACGCGGCGGCTCGCGAACCAGACCACGGCGAGCGCGACGAGCACGGTGGCGATGAAGGCGGCGGCGAGCGAGGACGGCTTCAGGAAATAGACGAACTCCATTCCTGCGGCGGCGTCCTGCCACACGCCCGACATGCCGTGCAGGGCGAGGCGCGTGTAGACGTAGCCTCCGAGCAGCCCGAGGGCCGCGCCCACGAGGGAGAGGACCATCGCCTCGGCGAGGAACAGGCGGCGAACGCGACGCCGCGTGAAGCCAAGGGCGAGGAGCAGGCCGATCTGCGAGGCGCGCTGCTCGATTCCGAAGACGAAGACGAGCCCCGCGAGGACCAGCGCTGCGACGATGAGGAAGAAGCTCATGCTCGCGAAGAGCGCCCCAAAGTCGAAGGAGCCCGCCACCGCCGCCGCCGCCTCGGCGGGCAGGTCGCGCACGGCCATGCCGAGATCGGCGAGGGCGAGATGGGCGCGCAGGGAGTCGGCGAGGTCCTTGTCAGGGTCGTTCGGGACGAAGCGCAGCGCGGTGGCGTCGCCGAAGCGGTTCGACCACATCGAGCGGGCCGCGGCGAGCGAGACGAAGGCCTTGGGCGTGGCCTTGTGCATGTCCCAGAAATCGTCGTCCTTCTGCCGGATGCGGTCGCGGTCGATGGGGATGCCGGGCTCCCAGTCGTCGAGCCCGTCGACGTCGAAGATGCCGGGAAACTCGGGCGTCCAGGTGCGGTCCCAGCCCTTCTCCCCGATCGTCGCGATGCCCGCCACGGTGAAGGCGCGAGTCTGCTCGACGAGAGCGCGACCGGTGCCGACGACGTTGTAGGTCAATGTTAGGGTGTCGCCCTCCTTTGCGCCGAGATCCTCGGCGAGCCAGTCGGAGAGGAGGATCTGGTCGTCGCCGAGATCCGTGCCGACGAGGCCGTTCAACTGAGGCGCGACGCCGGTGACCATGGAGTAGGGCGTGCCCCGCGTCGCCGGAGCCTTCGCAATATCGGTGGCGAGGTAGGTCAGGACCGGGGCGCTCTCCGAGGCGACCGTTTCCAGCGCCGCGACGATGGCTCCGTCGAAGAAGACGCGCGAGCTGATGACCTGCCGGACGCCATCCTCCCCGACCGGAGCGACGGTGAGCTGGAGATCCTCGAACTGCCAGGACGACTCGACGGCGGCGGCAAAGGGAGCGGCCCCGATCCCGCGTCCGCCGAGGAGGAGGTTCGCCCGTCCCGCCTGCTCCACGACGGCCTCGAGCCGCTCGCGCCGGAGGAAGATCGTCGCTGGGGGCACTTGCTCGGCCTTGAGCAAATAGCCGCCGAAGTCCTCCGGCCCCAGCACCGCCGCGACCTCCACGGTGAAGGGGATGGTCTGCTCCGACTCGCCCGAGAGCGGAGCGTCCTTCGAGAGCGCGCCGGGAATCTCGACGCGGACGACGAGGGTGTCGCCCTCCTTCGCCCCGATGCGCTCGGCGAAGGGACGGTTGATGCCGATCCAGCGCTCGTCCCCGAATCCCTCGGGCACGGTGCCGGCGAGAGAATGCTGCCAGAAACGCTCGTCCACTCCCACGATCTGGACGCGGTTGACGCGACGGCCACCTTCGCGATTGGCGGCGGTTCCCTCGATCTGGAGCACGGGCGCGACGACGGCTTCTCCGCCCAGCGCAGCCTCGACCCGGTCGGCGAGGGCGGCGGTGAAGAAGCGTTCGCCCCCGAGGAAGACCGGACCGATCCCCGAAAGCCGAGCCTCGGCATTGCGGCGCAAGCTTTCCCTGACAGAATCCCCCACGACAAGCGCGCCGCTGAGGATCGCGGAAGTCAGGGCCACGCCGGCGAGGACCGAGAGGTTCACCCAGCGGTAGTGGCGGAGGGAGGCGAGGAGGAGGCGGGGCGGAGTCATGGGTCACGGGACACGGGGAGCAAGGTAGACCCGACCGGCCCGGTCGGGGAAGCGAATGTTGACAAGGCGGCCCTGCCCACGAACGTGCGCGGAGACAAGGGCGAGACGTCTCCGCAGCTCATGCCACCGTCTTCGATTTTCCCTGAGGCAATGCCTGGATTCGCATATTCGGCCATCCAAGGAGTTTCGCCGCCCCCACGTCCTCTTCAAGCAAGGAGTGGTGCCTCGTGAGGCCAAATCTCCTCGAATCGACGCTTTGGCGAGGTTTCAACCTCTGTTTCCCCGCGTTTCCAAAACCACGCGAACGACCCCACTCGCCGCCGATCCTCAGAGTTCCGGAGGAAGGACAAACCGAGGGCTGTTCGCCCCAACGCCGCGACCTCGCAGCGGCACCGAGATCGGCAGAGCGTTCTTGGTCCGTATCACTAGCGACGCCCTTCTCGGGCCTTGCCTCGTTGGCCGGAAACGGACGGTGATCGGACGCAAACTGTACAGGCTGTATTCGCCGAAGTACTTCGTGTCATGAACCCGCATGCGGAAATCGGAAGAGGCTCCCCTTATATGGCTGGAAAAACCTCTTTCCGGGGCATCTCCATAGTTCCGCAAGCCAAGACGCTTCGACTGCTTCGCCCCCCTCCCGACTTTTGTCGGGGGAACAATCCGTCTCCCGAGACTCTGAGGATCGGAGCCCTGTAGGGGATGACTTCGTAGGTAACTTGATACAAGCTGATCCTTACAGGATTAGCTGTTGGAATGTGGAATTGATCGTTGATCAATGTCTCGCCGGGAACGAAACGGAAGATGTAGAAATTGTTCACCGTAACCGATCCATTTCCCGTGATCGTATCGCCCGGCTCGAGATTCGTCTCCTCAAACCGTCCCAGCGACCAGTCGCGCCCTCGGTTGAACACTACGGCCGTGACTGGGAGGACGATTGTTTCCGGCTGGGGCGAGGACGCACTCCTGAGAACCGTCAGCGTGATTCCAGGTGGCAACGGAAAGTCGCGGCTCCCGACATAATTGGGAGCTGGACCAAACCAATCGGATGTCGTCGTATGGGAAAACGAACCACTGCGCAACGCACGGGCCGTGCCGGAGGCGCTGAAGGTAACCGATGCGTCCGGGTTCCTCCGGACGGTGATCCTGAGATTGCCGGGATCGATGGGTTGGGCAACCGCCTCGTCTATCGAAAACAGGATCCACGTCACTAGAAACATGGAGATCAACGCATGGATCGGAGAGAAGTTCATAAAATGTAATTTTCGTCGGGTAAACCGCCATAGGAAACCCTTCCCAAGGTGGAGGAATATTCGAAAAATCCCATCAGGAAAAGGAAACGCCAGCACGCATCCTCGATTCCTCCGCTGCCTGCGGACTCGGAGAGAAATGCGGCCTCGAATGTTCACCCCTGCGCCTCCAACTTTCCCCGGCTTAGCCCCTTTATCGTCCCCAAGGACGCGGCCAGGGCTCGGTCGTGGGTCACGACGATGAGGGCGAGGCCCTCGGAATCGTTCAGTTCGGCGAGCAGCTCCATCAGCCGCTTCGCGTTGTCCTCGTCGAGGGCGCCGGTGGGCTCGTCGGCGAGGAGGAGGCGGGGCGAATTGATCAGCGCCCGTACCACCGCGACGCGCTGCCGTTCCCCGCCGGAAAGCTGCGAGGGCAGGCGGTCGAGCTTGTCGCCGAGGCCGACGCGGTCGAGGAGCCGCTTCGCCCGGTCTGCCGCGGCCACCGGATCGGGGCGCTGGGCCAGGGCGAGCGTGGGGACGAGCGCATTCTCCAGCGCGGTGCATTGGGGCAGGAGGTGGTGCATCTGGAAGATGAAGCCGATCTTCTCCGAGCGGATCCGGGCAACGGCCTCCTCGCCGAGTCCGGCGGTGTCGATGCCGTCGACGACGACCTTGCCCTCGGAGGGCGCATCGAGCGTGCCGAGTAGGTTCAGCAGGGTGCTCTTCCCGCAGCCGGAAGGACCGACGATGGCGAAGCGCTCGCCTTCGCGCACGACGAGATCGAGCCCGTCGAGCACGCGCCGGTCCGGGGCGGCCCCGTACCATTTCGACACTCCCTCCAATCGCAGAATGGCTTCGCTCATGCCGGGACGATAGGATGCTTTTGGAGCGAGACGACCATTTTTTCATGCCTCCCGTCGCCGCACGGCCTCGAACGCGGGAGTTGCCTTCTTTTCCATCGCTGCGAAGGCTGGACGGATGCAGACCAACGCCGATTTCAGACACTGGGTGCTCGCGCTCCTCCTGGCCGCGCCCGCCCTCGGACAGGTGCAGGCCGGGCCGACCGTGCAGGTGGAGAACGTGCGCCGCGCCTACCACAACGGGGAGCACAACGCCTTCACCGATCTCGTGAAATGGCGCGATCGGATCTGGCTCGCCTTTCGGAGCTGCCCCGACGGCCACATGGTCTTCCCGACGTCGACGGTGCGAATCCTCTCGAGCGCGGACGGAACGGAATGGCGCGAGGAGCACTCCTTCTCCGTGCCGCTCCGGGACGTGCGCGACCCGCATTTCCTCGTCTTCCGCGACCAGCTCTTCGTCCATACCGGCACCTGGTATTCCGGCGAAGGGGAACTGCCCCGCGACCAGTACGATCTGAACAAGCACCTCGGATACGGCGTCTCGACGAAGGATGGAGCGGCCTGGGAGGCGCCCCGCCCTCTCGAAGGCACCTACGGCCACTACATCTGGCGGACGGCGGCGAGCGATGGTCGCGCCTATCTCTGCGGGAGGCGAAAGGCCGACTACGCCGAGGCCAGCAGCGGCGTGGCCAGGGACGGACAGGAAGGCGTGGAGTCGATCCTGCTGGAGAGCGAGGACGGCTGGAACTGGCGCTTCCGCTCGCTGATCCAGGAAACGATGGGGAACGAGACCGCGTTCCTCTTCGAGGACGACGGCACCCTGCTCGCCCTCAGCCGTGAAAGCCGCGAGGGCGCGCGCCTCTCCCGCTCGAAGCCGCCGTATGAGTCCTGGGAGGTTCAGGAGCTGGACCGCTTCGTCGGTGGCCCTCTGCTCGCCCATTGGGGAGACCGCATCCTCGTCGGAGGGCGGAGCCATACCAAGGAGGGGCCCCGGACGGCGCTCTACTGGCTGGAGAAAGGCGGGCTGGAGCCCTTCGCCGAGCTTCCCAGCGGCGGGGACAATTCCTACCCCGGCTTCGTCGAGATGGAAGGCGGACGCGGCCTGATCTCCTGGTATTCCAGCCACGAGAAGGACGAGTCGGGCAAGCCGATCACCGCGGTCTATCTGGCCGATCTGGTGCCTGCCGAATGAGGGAACCCTGTTGGGTCCGGCGGCAGACAGGGTCCGGTCCAAATGGCATGGCCCGAGGTAGCGGAACCTGCAAAGGTTCCGACGATGCATGGAGCGCGTCCAAACGTGCCTTGATCCTCCGAATTCGTGGAATGACCCGGATGACAGGACCAAGCGGAGACCGGAAGCAAATCCAGCGAGTCGGAACGTTGGCACGTTCCGCTAGTTGAGAGTTGAGAGGCTGGAAATGAGCGGCTTGTGCCGAAGTTTTGGTGAGGCTCGACTTTTGAATGAAAACTCAAAAGAACAGTAATATTGTTGTCGATATGGAGTTGCAGAACAAGCTCGCCATCTTGGCGGACGCCGCGAAGTATGACGCCTCGTGCGCCAGCTCGGGGGCGCAGCGGCGGGATTCGCGCGATGGCCGGGGCGTGGGCTCGGCGGGCGGCGCGGGCATCTGCCACAGCTACGCGCCGGACGGACGCTGCATCTCCCTGCTGAAGGTCCTCCTCACCAACCGCTGCCTCTACGACTGCCACTACTGCATCAACCGCCGCTCCAGCAACGTGCGGCGGGCGAGCTTCACGCCGGAGGAGGTGGTGCGGCTGACGCTGGACTTCTACAAGCGCAACTACATCGAGGGCCTCTTCCTGAGCTCGGGCATCGTGCGGAGCGCCGACCACACGATGGGCCAGATCGTCGAGATCGCCCGCACCCTGCGCGAGGAGCACGACTTCCGCGGCTACCTGCACCTGAAGACCATCCCCGAGGCCTCGTCCGATCTGACCGCGCTGGCGGCGAAATACGCCGACCGCATCAGCCTCAACCTCGAACTGCCCAGCCAGCGCAGCCTCGACCGACTTGCCCCCGAGAAGAACCTGCACCGCACCACCGAGGCGATGGGCCGCATCCGCACGCTCGTGGACGAGGCCAAGGCGCAGCGCCGCGACGGGGACAGGAAACTGCGCCACGCCACCGGCCAGAGCACGCAGGTGATCGTGGGGGCCGATGCATCGTCGGACGCGGACTTTCTCCAACGCTCCGTCGAGCTCTACACCCGCTACCGGCTCCGCCGCGTCTACTACTCCGCCTTCAGCCCGATCCCGGATGCCAGCTCCGTCCTGCCGCCCAGCGCCCCACCCCTGCTGCGCGAGCACCGGCTCTATCAGGCGGACTGGCTGCTGCGCCACTACGAATTCCAAGTGGACGAGATCGTCGAGGCCGCGCGGCCCGACCTCGACCTGCGGATGGACCCCAAGCTGGGCTGGGCCCTGCGCCATCGCCATGAATTCCCCGTGCCGCTGCAAACCGCGCCGCGCGAGCAACTGCTGCGAATCCCCGGCCTCGGTGTGCGGACAGTGGACCGCCTCCTGACGATCCGCCGCCACCACCGCCTCCGGCTCGACGACCTCGCCCGCCTGAGAGTCCCTCTGGAAAAGGTGCGGCCTTTCGTCATCACCGAGGACTACCGCCCGCCGTCGTCCTTGCTGGATGGCGAGCGGTGGGTGGAGCGGTTTTTTCCGAAACCGCAGCAGCTTGAGTTGTTCGCTCAATTTCGGGGCGTATCGTCATAGATAATGCAGGTTGCCACTGTTCGCTAAAAATGAAGACACTCGGTAACATTGTATTCGGCGTGATAGCAGTGTTGTCTCTGCCGGTCGTTTTGCCCGTTATGTTCATCAGGAACATGATCGATTCGCGCTATCAGCGACGAATTGTAAATGAGACTGCGTGCATCCGATGTGGAGAATTGCTGGGATCATCTGCGGTTTTGGCATCGAACAGAGTGGTGGCAGATGAATGGAAGCAGATGCAGAAGAAGCGTCCGGGCGTGAGGCTTCGCATGATTAGACGGCACCACGCGATTTGTACCAAGTGCGGACAGAAATACTATTTTTCGAATCAGGGGAAGATGTATCTGCCAGTCGACGCTGCATGAAGAACAAGCAGAGCAAGTCGACGGATGGAGCTCGGAAAAATCGGACTCCTCACCTCTAACATTCCAACCATGCACCACGCAAACCCCGGCACCAACTGGCTTTTCTGGAGGCAGGCAGCCCGAGCATTGCTGGCGGCGGACGTGCCACCGGAGGAAGTGCTATGGAGCCAAGAACGAGAGACTCTGCTAGACCTCGCTCCGACTCCGCCCGTCGCGCAAGCCGAAGCATCCGGCCACGGCGGGCGGGACTTCCGCGTCCCAGCGACCTTCGTCGATCTGGCGCAGGCGGCGATCTGCCATGCGGACGAGCGGCGCTGGTCCCTGCTCTATCGGATGCTCTGGCGCATGGTGCGCGGCGGCGAACGCCACCTGTTGCAGCTCGCCAGCGATCCCGATGTCCTCACCGCCCGCCGCATGGAGAAGGCGGTGCGCCGCGAGGAGCACAAGATGCACGCCTTCGTGCGCTTCCGCAAAGCGGGGGAAACCGAAGCGGGCCGGGAACACTTCGTGGCGTGGTTCGAGCCGGAGCACTGGATCGTGGAGCGGGCCGCCCCGTTCTTCCGCGGCCGTTTCGCCAACATGGACTGGTCCATCCTCACGCCGCGCGGCTGCGCGCATTGGGTGGAGGAGCGCCTGCACCTCGCGCCGGGCGTGGACCGCGATCCCGTCGCCACCGGGGACGATCTGGAGCGACTCTGGAAGACGTACTACGCCAGCATCTTCAACCCGGCCCGCGTGAAGCTGAAGGCGATGCAGTCGGAGATGCCGAAGAAGTTCTGGAAAAACCTGCCCGAGGCGGAACTGATCGCAGACCTGACGCGCCACAGCGCCGAACGGGTCAGGACGATGTTGGAGCGTCCCGCCCGTCCGCCGCGCCCGCGGCCACGCCAGCCCTATCTCGACGCCCTGAAATCCCTGCCCGGCTCCGAAGAGGATGACAGTTGAGAGGGTCGGAGCTTGAAGCTGCCCAAAGGAAGTCCCGGGCGGCCCGCTCGGGAAAGGAACGTCGTTGGGGCGCCCGATTGCCCGCACGGGATTGCGGCGGAAGAGCCGCCTCTCCGCTACGTTGCCGCCGTCAAATGAAGTAGTCCTCCGTGACGAAGGTCTGCGCGTTGTCGTTCAGGCGCTTGCAGGCGAACTTGCACATTTCGTAGACGGATTCCTCGGAGACGCGGTAGAAGACCTGCAGCCCCTCGCGCTCGCGGGCGAGCAGTCCGGCCTGATGCAGCAGCTTGAGGTGCTTCGAGATGTTCGCCTGCGACGCGCCCAGCCTCTCCACCAGCTCGCCGACGCTGAGACGGCCGGAACGAAGCTCCTGCAGGATCGCCAGGCGCGTGGCGTCGGCGAAGGCCGAGAAGATCCCCGCGAGCTTCTCCAGCGTCGGGCGGGTCAGCTTCTGCTTCGACACAGATGCGGTGTCCGTCTTTTTATTTGACCTCATAACTAAATGGGAATATAGTCATATAATTCAAAAACTCAACCCTCCCATACCATGGCCTCTCCCATTCCTCAAGTCCCGCCCCTCGATCTGAGCGCCCGGCTCGGCGACGCCTCCACCGCTCCGCTGCTGCTCGATGTGCGGACGCCCCTCGAATACCGCGAAGTCCATCTCGACAACGCCCGGCTGCTGCCTCTGGACGAGCTCGATGCGGCGGCCTTCGCCCGCGAGGCAGGCACGGACCGCGAGGTGGTGGTGATCTGCCGCAGCGGAGGCCGCGCCACGAAGGCAGCCGAACGGCTCGCCGCCGCCGGGATGGAGCGAGTCCGCGTCCTCGAGGGCGGCACCCTCGCCTGGCTCGCGGCGGACCTGCCGGCCATCCACGGTCCGAAGGGACTCCCGCTGGAGCGTCAGGTGCGCATCGCCGCCGGCTCGCTCGTGCTCGCGGGCGTGGCTCTGGGAACCTGGGTGCATCCCGGCTTCTACGGGCTCAGCGCCTTCGTCGGCGCGGGCCTCGTCTTCGCCGGGCTCACCGACTGGTGCGGCATGGGCCTGCTGCTCGCCAAGGCCCCATGGAACAAGATCTCCACCCCGGGCTCCCAGGCGTCCTGCTGCGCGGTCTCCCCTCGCCGCTGAATCCATCGAAACCCCTCCACCCCATCCCCGCCATGTTCCTCCGACAAGTCCACGATCCCCATCTCGCCCAATACGCCTACGTCATCGGCTGTCAGAAGACAGGCGAGGCCATCGTCATCGATCCCCTGCGCGATGTGGCCCAATATCGCACCATCGCCGCGACCGAAGGCCTGACCCTTTCCGCCGTCGCCGAGACGCACATCCACGCGGATTTCGTCAGCGGCGCGCGCGAGCTGGCCTCCGACGGAACGACCACCGTCCTCGTCTCCGCCGAAGGGGGACCGGACTGGCAGTCGGAATGGACCGATGCTCTCCCCAACACCCGTCGGCTGCGCGACGGCGACGTGTTCCACATCGGACACATCCGGCTGCAGGCCCTGCACACACCGGGCCACACGCCGGAGCATCTCTGCTATCTCGTCACCGACGAAGGCGGCGGAGCAAACGAGCCGATCGCCCTGATCAGCGGCGACTTCCTCTTCGTCGGCGACGTGGGCCGTCCCGATCTGCTGGAGCAGGCCGCCGGATTCGCGGGCACGCAGGAGGCCGGGGCCTCCCAGCTCTACCATAGCCTGAAGAGGCTGGCCGGTCTGCCCGACCACCTCCAGATCCTGCCGGCGCACGGGGCGGGCAGCGCCTGCGGCAAGTCGCTCGGCGCGGTGCCGACCTCCACCCTCGGCTACGAGCGGAAGTTCAACCACGCGCTCCGGCTCGCCCTGCACGGCTCGGAGGAGGACTTCGTCCGCTTCATCCTCGACGGCCAGCCGGAACCGCCGCTCTACTTCGCCAACATGAAGCGGGTGAACAAGCTCGGCCCCGCCCTGACCGGCGAGCCGTCTCCTCTCCCCTGCCATAGCCTGGAGCAAGTCGCCGCCCAGCTCTCCGACGCGGATGTCGTCGTGCTCGACACGCGCTCCGACCGCCGGGCCTTCGCCTCCGGGCATCTTCGCGGCAGCCTCTTTGCTCCCGCAAAGGGCGACTTCTCCGG
>CAYSZN010000068.1:0-10348 GCA_964435425.1 uncultured Akkermansia sp.
CTTGGTCGCCGAATCCGCCGTCAGGGTGATGGCCCGCTGCGTGATGCCGAAGGCGTCGTTGTCCGCGTCGAAGGTGATCGCGTAGTTGCCCGCCTTCGTTCCCGTGCCGAGGAGGATGTCGTAGAGGCCCACGTTCTCGCCCACCTGCCGTCCCACCGTTCCGGTCACATCGGCGAGGGTCTCGCCGGTGGCGAGGTCGCCGACGGCGAGGCTAACGCTCAGCGCCGGGTCGGCGTCGCCGTAGGTCTTGCTGGCGGCATTCGCGGTCAGGAGGATGGATCGCTGCGTGATGGCGAAGGCGTCGTTGTCCGCGTCGAAGGTGATCGCGTAGTTGCTCGCCTTCGTCCCCGTTCCGAGGAGGATGTCGTAGAGGCCCACGTTCTCGCCGCTCTGGCGGGTCAGGGTTCCGGTCACTTCGGCGAGGGAGTCGCCCGTGGCCAGCGAGCCCGAGCCAATGCTCACGCCCAAGGCCGGGTCGAGGTTGCCGTAGACCTTCGTCGCCGCGTCCGCCGTCAGGGTGATGGCCCGCTGCGCGATGCCGAAGGCGTCGTTGTTCGCGTCGAAGGTGATGTTGTAGTTCGCCGCCTTCGCCCCGGTTCCGAGGAGAATGTCGTAGAGGCCCACGTTCTCGCCCGCCTGCCGTCCGACGGTGCCGGCCACGTCGGCGAGGGTGTCGCTGCCGCCGAGGCTGCCTCCGGTGACGCTCATGCTCAGCACCGGGTCGGTGTTGCCGTAGATCTTGGTCGCCGCAGTCGCCGTCAGGGTGATGGCCCGCTGGGTCACGGTGATGCCACCGCCGGAATTGAAGGCGCCGAAGCTGTAGCCACCCGTGTTGCTCAGCGTGCCTTGGGCGATGGTGACGACATAGGGCGAGCCGGCCACGGTGGCGGTATTGGCCGCCCCGGCCGACCCGAGCACTGGAGCGCCGTCCAGTCCGATGTTGGCGGCGGTGTCCTGGGTGAAGACATTGCCGTAGGTGGCGGCGTTCACGAAGCCGGTCAAGGTGTAGTGGGTGCCGGCCACCGGCGTCGGGAAAGCGTAGGTGTCGCCGTAGGTCTTGCTGTCCGACAGGGTTGCCTGGACCGTCAAAGAGGGTGTGGTGGCGAAGACGTAGCGGTTTCCGGTCTGGACGATGCTTCCCGGAGCGTGGCTGCCGATAGTCCGGCCGTAGAGGGCGGTCTGCCCGCTGGCCAGGCCGCCGAAGGTGTTGCCGGCGGGAGCGTTGGAGTAGACCAGCCAGCGGCCCGAGGGGGTCTGCACGGCGGAGACTCCGGCGTTGTTGACGAAGGCGGCGGGGGTGGAGATGACCACGGCGTTGCCGGAGGCGGTGCCGGTCACGGCCTGGTTCAGGGTCAGGTTTCCGGTGGCGGTGCGCAGATCGACGGTGGAGCCGGTGACGCCGTTCACCCCGTCCACCGCGCCCACGGCGAGGGCGGCCGCATGGGTCAGGCTGACCGAGCCGGTGCCGTCCTTGGCGAGGGTGCCGATGCTGTTGGAGGCATGGGTCAGGGTGAAGTTGCCGTTGCCGCCGAGACGCAGGGAACCGGCGGTGAGGGCGGCGCTCTGGGTGGTGTTGCCGCCGGCGATCAGGGCGAGGCGGTTGCTGCCGACGTTGAGGGCGCCGTTGACGGCGAGGGCTCCGCCGGTGACGAGACGGAGGTTGTCGGTGAAGGTCGCGGCGGCGGCAGTGAGGTTGCCGGCGGTTTCGCTGCCGATGACGATCTCGGAGAAGCCGTCCTGGATGAATCCCAGGCGGATGGCGGTCAGGCCCAGCGTGCCCGCGCCTCCGCCGATGCCGATGGTCGTCCCTGCGGTGCGCGGGCGGAGGATGAGACGGCCCGCCGAGGCGCCTCCCGTGCTGGAGATGGAGCCGGCGCTGGCGGCCACGTCCGACCCCCAGGTGTTGGCCTCGATGACGATGTCGCCCGTGTGGCTGATCAGGCTGCTGGTGGCGGCTCCGGCGAACAGGGAGAAATCGGTGGTCGCTTCGCCGACGATGCGCATGTCCGCCCCACCCGTGGCCTGGACCAAGGAACCGTTGTAGAGGAAGATGCCGATGTTGCTGGTTCCCGGCAATCCGACGCCGGTGATCGAGATGTCGCCGTCCACGCTTTGGACAGCGCTCCCGGCGTTGTTCATGTAGAGTCCCATGTTCTGGGAGGCGAAGGCATGGGCCGGATCCGCCCTGGCGAACTCGTGGCCGCCTGTGGCGTGCAGGGTCAGCTTGGCCGCGTTCGCCCCGGTGCCGGTCGAAGTCACTTTCGCTCCCGTGATGATGTAGAGGCCGCGGTTGATGCCGCCGATGCCGTCCCCGGCCGTCTGCCAGCCGCCTCCGCCCTTGGCTGTGATGGACACGTCGCCCGACACGCTCGTCACCAGGGTGTTGGCATTCAGCAGATACACACCGAAATTGTTGCCGTCGTACCGGTTGTTGACCCCGTTCCACGCAGCGCCCACCCCGCCCTCGCCCTCCAGAGCGATGGTGGCGGTGCCTGTGGAAACCACTTGCGCGGCCGCGGACATTTGGATGCCGTAGTTCGATCCGTTGGCGCTCTGCCCGCCGCGTCCGGTGATGGAAATGGCGCCGGAGGAGCTGGTGATGGCGGTATTGGTGCCCGTGATCACCAACCCGTGGTTGCCCGAGGTTCCCGCCGCGGTGGCGCTCCCGCCCGTGCCATGCAGGACGAGGTTCCCGCTGCCGGTGCCGACCGTGCTGCCGCCCAAGGCGTAGATGCCGTAGCTGGAGGATCCGCCGTCGCCCCCGATCCCCGTGATCGAGACCGCGCCCGACGCGCTGGCCACCGCCGTGTTCGCGCCGGTCAGATAGACGCCGTGGTTGCTGGTGGTGCCGGCGCCGCCGGTGCCGTGCAGGGCGATGGAGCCGGTCGCGGCGGCGTCGCCGATCTTGCCGCCGTTCAGGACGTGGATGCCGTAGGCGGAGGCGGTTCCGGCGAAGCCACGCCCGCGCAGGGAGACGGCCCCCGCTCCCGCGTTGACACTGCCGCCGTTCAGGTAGATGCCCGCCCTTTGCGCCTCGCTCCCCGCCCCGCTGCCGATGGCCGCTGTGTTCAGGGGATCGGCTCCGCCGCCGAGGGTGATCGCTCCGCCGTTGGAGGCGATGGCGGTGCTGGTGAGCTGGATATTGCCGCCGCTGGTTTCGTCCCGGTCGGAGTTCAGGACGATGCTCTGTCCCTGGGTGGTGACGGAGGCTCCCGAGCTGCCGACGATGTTCCGCCCGGCGAGAAGGGCGATGGTGCCCGCCTGCGTGACGCTGCCGGTGGAAAGCGCACCGTTCAGGGCGATGTCGCCGTTGCCGGTGGGGGTGCGGATGACGAGATTGTCCTTGAAGGCGTAGCTGCGGACATCGACCGCCCCGCTGCCGCCGGCGTGGCCGATGACGATCTCCGAGAATCCGTCCTTGAGGGCGTCGAGGCGGTCGGCGGTCAGGCTCAGCGTGCCGATCGCCGAGTTGCCGATGCCGATGGTCGTCTCGGTCGTGCGGGGCTGGATGGTAATCGAGCCCGCCGACTGGAAGGAGGTGTTCACACTGGCCCAGTTGGTGGTGTTGATGTTGAGGACGATGTTCCCGCCCTTGCCGGGAACGGCATGGTTCCCGATCTCGCTCACGGAGGTGTCGCTTCGGCTGGAATACAGATCGACTCCGGTGCCGGTGCCGGTCCCGTTGAGGGTGATCGCGGCAGTCTCGCGGGACACCACCTTTGCGCCGTTCCAGAGCAGCAGCCCCATGCTGTTGCCGCCGCCTCCGCCGATGCCGGTGAGCTCGATGGGACCCGAATCGCTCGCCACCGTGGAGGTCACCAGGGAGACGCCGGCCTGCTGCGTGCCGCCGGCGAAGACGCCGCCTTCGCCGTGCATGGTCACGGCCCCCGTGGTGCTTTCGACGGTGGAGCCGCTCAACTCGATGCCCCTGGAGCCGCTGTCGCTGTCGCTGCCCTTGCCGATCATCGAGATGCTCCCGCCCTGGGAGCGGATCGTGGAATTACTGAGATAGATCCCCCGGTTGCTGGCCGTGCTGCCCGTGGAGAAGCTCACTGCCGCCCCGGTCGTCGGGTCGCCGCCGCCGCCCAGGACGATGTTTCCCCCATGGGATTGGACGGTCGTGCCGGACAGCAGGATCTGGCCCCGGCCCACCCCGTCACGGTTAGAGTTCAGGATGATGCTCTGCCCTTGCGTGGAGATGGAGGCTCCCGTGTTGCCGATAAGGTTCCGCCCAGCCTGCAGGACGATAGTGCCCGCCTGCGTGCCGCTGCCCGTGGCGAGGGCGCCGTTGAGGGTGATGTCGCCATTGCCCGTCGGCGTGCGGATGACGAGGTTGTCCTTGAAGGTGTAGCCGCGCACATCGACCGCCCCGCTGCCAGCGGCGTGACCGATGGTGATGGAGGCGAAGCCGTCGAGGATGCCGTCGAGCTCGGCGGCGGTGAGATTCAGCGTGCCCACCGCCGAGTTGCCGAGGCCGATGGTGGCCGTGGCAGTGCGGGGCTGGACGAGGAGATGACCCGTGGATCGCAGGGTCAGCGCGGTCGCCCCCCAGTCGATGGTGTCGGCGTGGATGGTGATATTGCCGGTGGCCAAAGCGCCGCCGAGGGTGGTGGGGCCGGTGGCGTTGGGATTGGCGGGCGTGGTGGTGGCGAAAAAGTCCGCCGCCGATCCCGAGCCTGTCGCCGTCATCGCGATGGGGGCCGATCCGGTCGATTCCACGGGGGAGCCGCCGGCGAAGTGGATGCCGTTGCCGCTAGTGCCTCCTCCGACCCCAGTGTAGGCGATCGCGCCGACCTGGCTCCTGACCTGCGCCCCGGCGTCCCGGATGTAGAATCCGTGGTTGCTGCCGCCGCTGCCTCGCCCCGTCCCGATCAGGGTCACCGTCGCCGCGTTCGCTCCCGTGCCCGTGGATTCCACCACCGCGTCGTTGGTCATGACAACGCCGTAGTTGCTGGAGGTTCCGTTTCCGCCGGTCCCGATGATCGTGATGTTGCCGTCCACACTGCGCACCGCCGCGCCACCGGCCGTGATGTAGGTGCCGTAGTTGTTGCCGGTGCCCGCGCCGCCGGTTCCGTCCAGGGTGACCGTGGCCGCGCCTGATCCCGTGCCGGTGGAGGTCACCGTCGCGCCGCCGGCGAGCTGGATGCCGTAGTTCTGGATGCCCTCGGCACCGCCGGTCCCCTCGAGAACCACGGCACCCGAGCCGGTCGAGGTCGCCGCCGCTCCACTGTTGAGGAAAATGCCGTTGCTGCCGCCGCCGAGGCCGCCTTCGCCCTCGATCCGGAGGATGCCGTTGGCGACGCGGGCCACCGTGCCGGAACTGGTGAAATGGACACCGTGGGCGCTGCCGCCGGTGCCGCCGTATCCCTTCAGAGTCAGCGTGCCCACGCCGTAGGCCTCGGCCCTGGCGCCGGTCTCAAGGAAGATGCCCCGGTTGCCTGCGCCGCTGCCAGCGCCTCCGGTGCCAGTGATGGAGACCGCCCCCGCACCATGCACCGCCACGCTGCTGCCGTTCAGATGGACGCCGCGGTTGTCGGTCGTACCGGCACCGCCGGTTCCAACAAGGACGATGCTCCCGGTCGAGGTGGCGCTGCCGATGGTGCTGCCGCCCGTCAGATAGATGCCGGAGGCACTGGTGGTCCCGGCGAAGCCCGTGCCGCGCACCGAGATGGCTCCCGCTCCCGCGTTCAGGCTGCTGCCGGTGATCAGGTAGATGCCCGACCTCTCCGCAGGACTCGTGCCGTAGCCGGTCGCCGCCGTGGTCAGGGGATTCGCCCCGCCGCCGAGGACGATGTCGCCGCCGTTGGAATGGATCGCCGCATTGGTGAGTTGGATGTTGCCGCCGCCGGTGGCGTCGCGGTCGGAGTTCAGCACCACCGACAAGGCACCGGCACCTGCTCCCGGCGTGATCGCCGCGCCGGTGCCGAAGACGATGCTGTTGCCTGCCCGCAGGGTCAGGGTCCGGCTCGCTGTGTTGGTGTAGGCGAGCACGGTGGCCGCGTTCCATGCGATGTCGATATCCGCCTCCAGAATGAGGTCGTTCACCCCCAGCAGGGCGTCGATCTGCCCGACACCCCACGTGTTGACTTGGTCGCCGGGACTCGACTGCACGGTGAGGTTGGCCGGATCGAGCAGCAACGTGCCTCCGCCGGTGTCCACCCAGCCGCTGAAGCCCAGATTCCGTTTGCCCGACACTTCGGCGAAGCCGCCATCGCCGGAGACCGATCCGCCCCGTGCCGAAATCTCCCCGCCGAAACGCGTCGTGCCATCGGACCACAGGATCACGGTGCCCCCCTTGCCCATGGTGGCCGCGTCGGCGATGATGAGCGATCCCTCCTCCACCGTCACGCTCTGCGCGTTGCGGATGGAGGCGTCCTTGCCTTGATAGCTGCCGCCGACGAGCACCTCGCCTCCGTTTCCGACGCCCGACGCCGCATCGGCGGAGGCGTCGAGCTTCGATCCCGAGGTCAGCTCGACATGGTCAGCCTCGATACGGATCTTGCCGCCGCTGCCGTTGCCCTTGCGGGCGCTGATGGTGCCGCTATTCCGGACGGTGCCCTTGCCCGCGCTGAGATAGACACGGCCGCCCCGCTTCTCCACCCCGGTGGCGCGCGTCACGCCGCTGTGCTTGATGGCCAAGGCGTACTCGTTGCCGCCGGCAGCCTTGATCTCCGCCGCTGCCGCCTCGATCAGGCCCGCCTGCGTGGCGGTGGAGGCACCGGACGCGCTGCCCGCCTCGACGAAGACGCGCTCGCGCCCCTCGGCCTTCACCAGCACCTCGCTGCCCGCCGCCAGGGCCGCCGTGCCCTGCGGAGCGCGGATCGTGCCGTGGTTCTCGACGGTGCGGGCGATGAGGATGACATCCCCGGAAGCGGCCCCGATGGAGCCGAGATTGACGACGGAAGCGGTGGAATCGCCTTTGAAACGCAGATCGCCGCCAGAAAGGAAGCTGCTATTGGACACGTCGAGGGTGGAGGCAAGGAAGCCCCCGGTGTCGACGATGCCGCCGGGTCCGACGAGGATGCCGTTGGGGTTGATCAGGTAGATCTGTCCGTTCGAGCGGAGGGTGCCGTGGATCTGGCTGGGGTTGCCGCCGGTGACGCGGTTCAGCACGGCACTGGCGGCGGAGGGCTGGACGAAGCGCGCCGTGCTGCCGGAAGGAATGGAGAAGTCCTGCCAATGGAGGATGGCACGGTCGCTGAGCTGGTTCACCGTCAGGGTGGATCCATGCGACGAGATCGCGGCCTGGCCCGAGACGACCTGGCCGCCGGAGGGATTGGCGCGGAGCCCTTCGGGAAGCGCGGCCCACAGCAGGATCCCCAACATCGGGAATCCAGAGGCTCCGAGCCACCAAGCCCTGCGAAGCGGCATCCATTTTATTTTCATTCGCAAGTCAAGATTTCGGCCCCTCTCTCAAAGGTGAGACATAGACTCCATGGGCATTGGAGCGTCAACCTTTTTCGGGACAGAGGAACACCCGTGAAATCCGAAATCCAAAGCCAGAAATCCGAACCCGGGCAAGCGCCGGGGATTTTGGCCAGGAAAAGGCGCAAAAACGCAAAAAATACACGAAGGTCTTCCCGTTTCTGTTTTTCGTACCCTCAATCCCTCCCCCATGCACCAGCGTCCTCTCCACGGCACCGGTCTTTCCGTCTCCGCCCTCGGGCTCGGGACGGTGAAGTTCGGCCGCAATCAGCAGGTGAAATACCCCACCGCCTTCGAGCTGCCCTCCGACGGGGCCATCCTCTCCCTGCTCGACCTCGCCCGCGAGGAGGGCATCAACCTCCTCGACACCGCGCCCGCCTACGGCACGAGCGAGGAACGCCTCGGCCAGCTCCTCGGACCACGGCGCGAGGAATGGGTCCTCGTCTCGAAGGCGGGCGAGGAATTCCGCGACGGCGCGTCGCATTTCGATTTCTCCGCCGCCGCCATCTCCGCGAGCCTCGACCGCACCCTCTCGCGTCTGCGGACCGACAGGGTCGAGTGCCTGCTGCTCCACTCCGACGGGAACGATCTGGATGTCCTCGAGCGCTCCGGCGCGGTCGAGGCGCTCGCGAAGGCGAAGGAGGCGGGAAAGATCCTCGCCGCCGGCATTTCGACGAAGACCGTCGCCGGCGGGCTGCGGGCCGTCGAACTGGGCCTCGACGCGGTGATGGTTGCCTACAATCCCTGGCACCACGAGGAGGAGCCTGTCCTCGACGCAGCGGCGCAGGCGGGCACGACGGTGTTTTTGAAAAAGGCGCTGGGCAGCGGCTGGTTCGGTGGAGAGACGCCGCCGGAGAACCCGGTCGAGACCGCCTTCGGATTCGTCTTCTCCCATCCCGCGACCACCGCAGCGATCGTCGGCACGCTCAATCCTTCGCATCTTCGGGAGAACTGCATCGCCCTCCGCACCGCCCTCGAAGGAATCGGACGCCTCCGACGGTAGCCCCGAGCGGCCCGCTCGGGGAGCGAACGTCGTCTGGACATCCGATTGGCCGCGCGGGCCGCACGGCCCTACCCTTGCCTGTCGGCAAGCTGACTGTTTCCCCCGATGAGCGGAGTCCGCCGGACAACCCGCGACCGGGAATCCAAGGAGGAGCGACATTCCTGTCGCTCGTCTGGTCGGGCCGGGCTTGCCGGGCGACAGGAATGTCGCCCCTCCTTGGGCTTGCTGGAAATATCCGCTCTCACCAAAATTTGAGGAAAAATCGGGTTGGTCCGCCTGCCAGAATGGGGCAGGTTCCCCCACCCTCTCCATGCCCGAATCCCCGCCGATTTTCTTCGACAGCCACATGCACACCCCTCTCTGCAAGCACGCGGAGGGGCATCCCGTCCTCTACATGGAGCACGGCGTAGCGCAGGGCTTCGCGGGCATCCTGATGACCTGCCACAGCCCCATGCCGAACGGCTTCTCCAGCCGCGTGCGCATGGCCCCGGAGCAGTTCAACGAATACCTCGCCCTCGTCAACGAAGCGGCCGAGGCCGCGCCGGAGGGCTTCGAGGTGCTCCTTGGAATGGAGAGCGACTTCTTCCCCGGGATGGAGGACTGGCTGCGCGAGCTGCACGCGAAGGCCGATTTCCACTACATCCTCGGCTCGGTCCACTGGCACATCGGGGAATACATGGATGCCTACTGGCATGGCGATCCCTTCGCCTTTCAGAAGCAATATTTCGAGCACCTCGCCGAGTCGGCGGAGAGCGGGCTTTTCGACTGCCTCGCGCATCCCGACCTCGTGAAGAACGCGAGCCCGGCCGACTGGGAGTTCGATCGCATCCGCCCCTTCGTCAAACGGGCCCTCGACCGCATCGCGGAGACCGGAGTGGCGATGGAGATCAACACCTCGGGCCTGAACAAGTCCTATCCCGAGATGAACCCCGGTCCCGAGATGCTCGCCCTGATGGCGGAGCGCGGCATCCCCGTGGTAATCGGCTCCGACTCGCACACCCCCACCCGCGTCGGCGACGGCTTCCCCGAGGCCCTCGACCAGCTCGAGGCCGCGGGATATGAAACGGTCAGCCTCTTCCGCGAGCGGCAGCGCCGCGACCTGCGCATCGCGGAGGTCCGGGCGGGTCTTGGACAGTTGATCGTTGAAGGTTGAGTGGCGCGAATGACGCGGGATCAAGGCCTGCTTCCGATGAAGCATGGACGGCGCGAAGCGTGGTAGCCGGAAGGCCAGCGCTCAGGCATAAAAAGCGCTTTTGAGGGAGGATGCTCCCACCACTGTCCGGCTTATATGCAGGTGTTTTAGCGCGCACCGGCCCGTCCACCAACCGGTTGCGCCAACTTGGTGGAGCTCAGGTGATTCTACACCTCCAAGCCGGGAACCCGTCAAGGCAGAACGGTGGCCATCCGGAATCCGCCTCGGAACCGCCCCTTCCAACGCGGACGCCCCGGCGGTGCGTCCCTACCACATTCCGCGCCAGTCAGGAACCTTGCCCCCACCCCGGACTACCGCGACTTCTCGATGTCGCCGATCTCCTTGGCGAGATTGGTCATGCGATGGACTTCGCGCCGGTATCCCTCCTCGTCGTTCTGCAGGTAGAACTCGTCGCGACGGATGCGGCATTCCTCCAACTGGACACGCAGGCTCTCGATGCGCTCCATCAGGTCGGGGACGGTCGCGGCATCGCTCCCGGTGGCGGCTTCGTCGGCAGCGGCCTTCTTTGCGGGAGGGGCGGTCTCCTCCGGGACTGCGGGCATGCGCGAGGCGAGGGAGACCTTCTCGACGGAGGGCTCCGCCGCACTGCGCTCGGACGTGGCCACGGAGACGGCGGGAGCGGGACGCTCGAGCAGGCGGGACGCCTCGGCGTAGAGACGCTGCACGGGCGGCTCGAAGACGGGTGCGGCGACCTGGACGAGGCGGAT
>CAYSZN010000069.1:0-10272 GCA_964435425.1 uncultured Akkermansia sp.
GCCGCGAGGGCCTCTTCGGCGGAGCGTTCCCCCCGGCGCAGGGCGAGCCAGACGAGGAACTCCTCGGGCGGCCAGAGGGTGGTGTGGACCTGATGGTAGTTGTGGTAGTATCGGCCGCCCGGGTTGCCTCTGTCCCGGAGCGGTTTCGCGCTGGTCTCCAGGGAGAGCTTGGCGAGTCGCTCCAGCTCCGCATCGGTGGAGGCGGGGTCGGGATCCTCCGTGAGGCGGAGCCCGGCGTAGTGGGAGAAGGCCCGTCTCGCGAGGCGGGGCGAGCGCATCATCGCCCGGCAGAGATCGTCGTGGACCTGTCGCCGTCTCGCCTCCTCCGCCGCGGCTGCGATGCGCTGGTCCTTCGTCCGGCTCCAGCCGCTCGATGGATTCCAGTCGGCATAGAGGCCGGGCAGGTAGCGGGCGGGGCCGTCGAAGACCTGCTGGGCGACCTTTTCGCGGACTCCGTAGTCGACCCACGAGAGGTCGGTCGAGGTGAGCGTCCTCTCGTCGGCGGCCTCGAGCCAGAAGGTGAAGGTCCGGGCCAGGTTCAAGTTCCGGTCGAGGGCGGATTGCCGGTCGCGGGTGGAGCGCCGGCTGTATTCGAGGCTTTGCTCGACCCATTGGAGCGACTCCATCAGCCTCTGCATCTTCGGCGGGTCGAAGTCCGCCAGCATCGTGGCGGCGTTCTTGGGGTAGAGAAAGCAGAGGATCGCGGCGACCCGCGCCTCGATGCCGGGGCGCTTCCGCCCGCCGAGGGCGCGGAGGCCGGTGCGGTAGGCGGTGAGGGCCGGTTCGAACTCGTGAATGGATTCGAGGAAGGCCCCCCATTCGAAGAGCGCCTCGGGCTTGGCGGCGGCGGGGTCGCCGGGATCGAGCTGTTTCTTCAGCGCGGCGAGGACGCTCTCCTGCCGGCTCAGGGAGGCCATGAAGTTGAGGAAGTCGTAGTCGACCTGGTTTCCGACGTTGCCGGAGGCGATCTGCCGGAGCGTGGGGCGGATCGCCTGGGCGCCCTGTTTCGCCGCCTCGTCGAACTGCCCCTTGTCGGCGAGCTCCTTGATCCGTTCCGCGAGCCCTTTCACGGGGGCCTGGACCGGGGTTCTCATGAATCCCGAGGCCATCCTCGGGACGGCGGCGGATTCCTGGAGACGCTGCGCCTCGGTCTCCAGCCCCAAAGTGGTCAGGGCTTCGCCGAGCGCGTGGCGTTCCTGCTGGCTCACCGTGCCGTAGCGCAGGCGGAGCGCGGCGGCGCGGGCGGAGGCGAGCAAGGGCGATCCCTCCTCCGCCGGGGGAGAGGCCTCCTTGGCGTAGGCGACGATGGCGGCATCGAGATGGCGGCGGGTCTCCTTGTCGAGAGGCTGCGGGCGCAGCTCTTCGAGGAGGGCCACGGCCCGCGCCGCATCACCCTTGACCGAACCGAAGAACGCGGCGGCCAGCCATCGGGACTGCACCGGGGAGGAGGATTCCGGCGTCGCCGCGAGGAGCGCCTCGATCTCCTGTTCCATGCGGGATTCGTCCCCGGCGGCATGGGAGAGGAGGATGCGGAGGACGGAGCTCCGGACCCGGTCGATCTGCGCGCCGAGGGCTGCCGGATCGAGGGGGGCGGGCTGGTAGCCTTGCTCCGGCAGGGTGGCGAAGTGGAGGAGCACCTCCGCCGGAAAATCGGGCAGGTCGAGGGGTGGAAAGGCGGGCTTTTGCAGGAAGGCGCGTGTTCTCCGAATCCAGGAGAGCTGCTGCGACAGGGCCGTGGCTTGGGAGGCCTGCTTCCCTCCCTGCGCCCCGTGCTGGGCGATGGACGTGTCGAGATGGTCGACGAAGGCATCGAGGGGAGCGTAGCTGCGGAGGAGCCAGGGAGTGTAGTCCTGGGAGACGAGGAAGGTGGGCGCGCTCGCCTTCGTCGCTTTCTCCTTGGCCGCCTTCTCCCAGGCGAAGATCCGTTCGGCGAGGGGGCGGTGGAATTCCTCCGGCAGGAGCGTTTGCGGACGGCCCCCGAAGGGACGGCTGATCGGCAGCGTCGCCAGGATGGTCGTCTCCATCATCGGCGTCGGCTCCTCTGTCACCGTCAGCTCCTCGAGCGCCCTTCTCAGGAGAGCGGCCCCTTCCTCCGAACCGGAAGCCGCCGCGTAGACGGCGGCGATGAAGGCGAGATTCTGGTAGTCCGCACGGAAGCGTTCGTAGCAGCGCTGCATCAGCTCGGAGGAGATCGATGCGGGGGAGCTGTAGACCAGGGCCCGCTGCGAGACGAGGCCGAAGGCGAGGAGGTCGAGACGGTCGGGATGCTCGCCGAGCAGTTCGATAGGGAACTCGGCGGCGGTCTGACCGCTGTAGGGATCCTGATAGGGTAGCCGGAGGATCAGGCCGGCGGATTTCGTTCCCCGCGATTCCATGGCGGCGGCGAGGGTATCGCGCGCCGCGTCGTCGTATCCGGTCGCCAAGGTCACGAGATGATACCTCGCGAAGCCGTGCATCTCGTTCAGGGTGGAGGGCAGCCGGATGAGTCCGGAAGGGGCGCCGGGCATGGCACCGTAGCCGGAGTGGCGGTTGAAACGGGCGTTCCCCTGCCGCAGCATCTGGCGGTAGGCGAGGGCATGGGAGTATTGCGCATGCCCCATCAGGTCCGTGACTCCCTCGGGAAATGGCTCGATCTGCGTGGCGGCGGCCCTCGTCGGCACGGCCGTGGTCGCCGCAGCGGGGGCTGTCTGGGCGATCTCGGTCGGCCACGCGAGCAGGTCGAGGAACAGCGCCTGCGCCTCTTCGGTGCGGCCGTCCTCGAGCCGGACGAGCGCCTGGAGGTAGCGCAGGCGGTAGTCATCCGGGAATCTCGTGCGCTGCGTTTCGAGAAACGCGTCGGCCCGCTCCCAGTCGAGCCGGGCGATCATGGCGTCGGCGAGGGAGAGCACGGAGGCGACGTCCATCTCCCCGCCGCCGCGCAGCTCGAGGATCTGGCGGAAGCCCTCCTCCTCGTCGCCATAGCGCATCTGCATCAGGGCGATGCGCTCTTGCGTGCTCCGCGTGGGGTCGAGGGTGGTGGCGGTGCGCAGGGTCTCGAGGGCGGAGGTCCAGTCGCCTTCCTCCTCCTCGATGCGGGCGATCTCGTGCAGCAGCTTCAGATCCTCGGGACGGAGCCGGGTCGCTTCGAGAAGGGCCTCGCGCCGCTTTTCGTAGTCGTTGCCGTAGCGGTGGATCTCGGCGATGGCGAGGAGCGGGGCGAGGGAGGTGCGGTTGCCGCGGCGGCGCTCCTCGAACTGCCCGAGGAGCGGCTCGATCCGTCCAGCGGCGGAGGCGATGCCAGCAAGGCGGCCCGCCCACTGGACCTTCTGCGAGATGTCCTCGCTCTCCTCGTAGAGGGTCCAGTAGAGGCGCTCGGCATCGTCGAACTGGCCCTCCTGGGCGTGGAGTCCGGCCAACTGCACGCGCAGCTCGGTCTGGTCGGCGAAGCGCTGCGTGGCGAGGCGCAGGGTCGCGATCGCCTCGGGGACCTTGTCCATCTCCCTGAAGACCGAGGATTGCTCGACCCAGGGCTGCGTCGCGCCGGGCGAGAGCTTCTTCCATTCCTCGATCCACCTCAGCGCCTCGTCGTAGGCGGCGGCTCGGCGGTGGAGCTGGACGAGATCCTGCACGTTCGACGCGGTCCGCCCGTCGGGGAGGTCGACGAGGCGCTGCTGCGTCTCCGCTGCGCGGGCCCACTCGTCGCGGGCGCGGAAGAGCCGCACCTGCTGGGTGACGGCGAGGGGCTCGCCGGACTCGAGCGCAGGCCGCAGCGTCTTCTCGGCCTCGTCGTGGCGTCCGTCCCGCTCGAGGAGCTCGGCGAGGAGGCAGGTCTCGGCCAGGGACCGCCCGCCCTTCGCAGCGAGCGTTTCGCTGTAGGCGGCGGTGCGGTCGAGGGTGTCGAGAAAGGAGAGGAGCTGGCGCATCGCGTCACCCAGCTCCGCCGGGGACTTCGCGAGGGCGAGGCGTTTCTCCGCCCAGGGCAGCGCCTCCTCGTGCTTGCCGAGGGCGGCGGCCTCGCCGCAGAGCTGGCCGAGGAAGAGAACGTCGTCCGCGAGGCCTTCCGCCCGCTCCAGCAGGATGGCGTAGGCGGCCTCCCGCTCGCCGCGGCCGGAGAGAGCCCGCGCCGCGCGCAGGGCGTCCTGCTCGGTTCCAGAGGCGGCGATCCCTTTCCACTCGGCGACGGCTTCCTTCTTCTTCCCGGTGCGGTGGAGGAATTCGGCCTGGGCCTCCTTGGCGGCGAGGCTGTCGGGGAAGGCCGAGAGGAGGCGGGCGTAGGCCTCTCCGGCAGCCTCGTCCTCGTCGAACTGCTCGAGGAGCCGGGCCGCGCGGAGATGGGCGTATTCGGAGCCGTCGGACTTCGCGAGGTAGTCGGCCACCGCCGTCTTCGCCTCCGCGGCCTGCTTGGCGGCGTGGTGGCGGACCGCGAACTGGGCGGACAGCTCCGCGTCTTCGGGATGCAGGGCGGCGAGCGCGGCCATCTGCCCGGCGGCCTCGGCGTGCTTTCCGAGCCGGCTCAGCAGGTCGACGTAGGCCTCGCGGTTGCCCCGGTCGCCCGGAGTCAGCTTCAGGATCTCGGCGAAGGCGGCCGAGGCCTCGTCGGACTGCTGCAGCTCGGCGAGGACGAGGGCGCGCCGTTTCCGCAGGGCGATGCGGCCGGAGTCGTTCTCGATGAGCGCGGCGAGGTGCTTCTCCAGTCCCGCGAGGTCGTCCTCGCGCCGGAAGACCTGCTCGATCTGCGCGAGCACCTCCTTCTCCAGCCAGGTGTCGCGTCCCGACGCGCCGAGGCTCTGGTCGTAGAGGGCGACGGCCTCCTCGCGCTTTCCAGAGCGCTGGTGGATGTCGCCGAGACGGAGCTGGCGGGTGATCTTCAGATAGGCGTCGCCGGATTTCTCGATCAGTCCCTGCATCAGCGAGACGGCCTCGTCGACGAGGCCCTCGGCGAGGTGGAGGTCGACGAGATCCTCCAGCAGATCCTCGTCGTCGGGATGTCCGGCCGCGAGCTCGCGCCAGGCCGCGAGCGCCTCCTCGCCGCGTCCGGTCCGTGCGAGGATCCGCCCCTTGAGCTTGCCGGTCTCGACGGCGGTCTCGCCCTTCGGCGAAGTGGCGGAGGCCTTCTCCAGATCGGCGAGGGCGGTCTCGAAATTCAGCAGCCGCGCCTCGGCCTTCGCCTTCTCCAGCCAGGCCTCGCCGTTGTCCGGATCGGCGGCGAGCGCCTTCCCGAAGATCTCGACGGCCTTTCCGTCCTTGCCCTGCTTCGAGAAGAAGAAGGCGAGGAGCAGGGTTTCGCCGGGCGCCGCGTCCTCCGCCTCCGTCCGGCGGACGAGGAAGGACTCCAGTCCCGCGACCGATCCCGTGTCGAGCCAGGCGTGCTGGAAGCGCTCGAAGAGATGGCCTCCCGAAGGACGGCGCACCAGAGCCTCGTGGTATTTCGCCGCCTTGTCGTTCGGCTCCTCGGGAGAAGGCTCCTGCCCCCGGAGAAGGGTGGCGGCAAACAGGGTCAGGCCGACGAGCAGACAGGGTAGGGCGGCGGGGATGGTCTGGCCGCGCCGGAGCGCACGGGGAACGGGACGGACGGCGGTCATGGATGCACACCGTTCTAGCCGATGCCGGCGGTGGTGATCCAGCCTCTTTTTCGGAATTGTTGGACCGCTGATCTGCCTGATCTTCGCTGGGGATCTGGATTCCGGCGTAGCCCGAGCCTCTCAACTCTCAACTATCCGCTCTCAACTCCAAGCTTGCCCATCGCAGCCCTATTCGCTAAGCTGCCTCCGTCCGATGGATCGACCATGAGCGAGCAAAACCCGATCGACCGTTTCGTTTCCTCGCTGCGTCGGCGGCTCAACCGCTTCCGCCTGTTCGACTGTCTCATCTGGGGCGCGGGGATCGGGGCGCTCGTCCTGCTCCTTGTCTCGCTGCTCTACGTCCTGCGGGGCCACGCCGTTCCGGGGGAATGGCAGATCGCGCTGCCGCTCGCCGCCTTGGCCGCGGGGCTCCTCGCATGGGGTTTTGCGAGACGGGACGACGAGGCGACGGCACGCTTCGCGGACGACTTCTTCGGATTGAAGGATGCGCTTTCCTCCTACCTGCATTTCCGGCGGCAGAGGCGGGGCGGCGCCGTCTACGAGCTGCAGGAGCGCGCCACCGCCGCGCAGGTGGGACCGCTCGCCGCTGCACAGGTCGTCTACCATTGGCCCCGTCGCCTCATCGCCCTCGTCTGCGGACTCGCGCTGGCCTGCACGATGCTGGCGTTCAAGGAGGCCTCTCCCGAAGTCGTCGAGAGGCTCCGTGTCGAAGAGGAGACCGCCGCGAAGTCCGGGGAGATCAATGCCTTCCTCGAGGAGCTCGTCGAGGAATGGGAGGCGGACGGAGAGGACCCCGCCGACCTCGATCCCGAACGGGTCCGCGAGTGGGTCGCCGAACTGAAGGGGACGAAGGACCGCGACGAGGCGCTGCGCCAATACGCGGAGCTGGAACGGAGGATGCAGGAGGCCGCGAAGCGCCTCGATCCGCGGCGCAACGAGCACCTCCTCGCCAAGGCCGGCGAGGAATTGCGGAAGGCGGAGGAGTCCGAGCCGAGGTCGCTCGGGAGGAAGCTGGAGGAGAAGCGCTTCCGCGAGGCGGAGGAGGATCTCGCGAAGATGCAGCCGGAGGAGGTCGATCCCGAACGGCTCGACGAGCGGCGCAAGGAGCTGGCGAAATTGAAGTCGGCGGCGCAGCGCATGGCCGCGGCGGCACAGGCGGCCGGACGCTCCGCCGGCACGGGTGCGGCCAAGGCGGCGGGCCAGGAGGAGGGAGGGGCGTCCAAAGGCGGAGCTTCGGGATCTCCGGGCGGCGGCGCGGACGGATCGGGCGGCCAAGGCGGCGGCAGCGGGGGCGAGGAGGGACTGGACGGGCTCCTGACCCGTCTCGACGAGTCGGTCCGCAGGCTGGATGGCTCCCTCGGACGCGCCGCGCAGGAGAAACGGACGGCGGGGCAGTGCTCGGCGAAATCGCTGGGGCAGTGTCGCAGCGACCGCGACGCCGTGCTGTCGGACCTCCGGAAGCTCGGCGAATGCCTCCAGCGCACCGCCTCGCGCAGCGAGCGGCAGGCGCAGCTCCTCGCGATGTGCCAGAAATTGGGGCAATGTCAGGGTTATCTCTGCGAGTCGAAGTTCGCCTCCCTCGGCCAGTGCATGGGCCAGGGACAGGGCAAGGGGATCGGAGCCGGTTCCGTCGATTCCCGTCGCGAGGGCGAATCGGAGCCGGCCGCCTCCGGCCAGATGAGCCAGGTGCAGGGAATCAAGGGGGACGGTCCGAGCGAGACCACCGTGGAGGCGGCGGACGACGGCGACGGTGTCTCGACCCTGCGCAGCCCCGCCCGCGAGCGCGAGTTCCGCCAGCAGATGGAGTCCTTCGTCCGCCGCGACGATGTTCCCGACGCGGTCAAGGACGGGGTGAAGGAGTATTTCCAGCGCATCCACCGGGCGGAGTAGCGTTTTTAGGTTCAAAGTTTCAAGGGATGGGCGTCATCCGTGACGAGCAGGCTTGACGCACCTGCCGCTTTCCGCTTCGATCACGGGACTGCAACGCCATGCCCATGCCGACGACTTCCGCTCCCGCCGCCACCTCCGCCGAATTCGAAGAACGGGCCGTCGCCTTTCGGGAGACCTTCGAGAGGGTGCGGGCGGAGATCGCGAAGTTCATCGTCGGGCAGGAGCACATCGTCGAGGATGTCCTCGTGGCCATCGTCTGCGGCGGGCACGTCCTCCTTGAGGGGGTGCCGGGGCTGGGCAAGACGGCCCTGGTCACGACGATCTCGCGGGCGCTCCACCTGAACTTCCGGAGGGTCCAGTTCACGCCCGACCTGCTCCCGGCCGACATCACGGGGACGCAGATCCTGGTCGAGCGCGACGGCGGAAAGGTCTTCGACTTCCAGCCGGGGCCGGTCTTCACGAACATCCTCCTCGCCGACGAGATCAACCGGGCCACGCCGAAGACGCAGTCGGCCCTGCTCGAGACGATGCAGGAGAAATCGGTGACGGTGGCCGGACGGACCCATCTCCTCGAGCCGCCCTTCTTCGTCCTCGCGACGCAGAATCCCATCGAGCAGGACGGCACCTATCCGCTGCCGGAGGCGCAGCTCGACCGCTTCTTCTTCAAGCTCTTCGTCGGGGTGCCGACGCAGGAGGAGTTCTCCGAAATCCTCAACCGCACCGGAGGCAGCCATGCCCCGGAGATCGAGGCGGTGGCGGGGGCGTCCGACATCCTTGCGATGGGCGAGCTGCGGCGCGAGGTGCCCATCGACGACGAGGTGCAGCGGCATCTCGTGCGCCTCGTCCTCGCGACCCATCCCGAGAACGAGCATGCCCCCGAGGCGGTGCGGAAATACGTGCGGCACGGCAGCTCGCCCCGGGGCGCGCAGGCGATCCTCGCGGCGGCGCGGGTCCGCGCCCTGCTCGACGGGCGCTTCCACGTCGCGAGGGAGGACGTGGACCGCATGGTCCTGCCCGCGCTGCGGCACCGCCTCATCCTCTCGTTCGAAGGCGAGGCCGAAGGGAAGCGCCCGGACGGAATCCTGAAGGAGGTGGTCGCGGCGGTGCGGTGACCGGAATCCCCCCATCCTGACGGAGCCACCAACCATCCGCCCATGCTCACCGATCCGAGTTTCATCCGACGGCTCGAGTCCCTCCATCTGCTGGCGAGGAAGGTGCTGGGCGGTTCGCTCCAGGCGGACCGGAGGACGACGCGGAAGGGGGCCGGGATCACCTTCGCCGACTACGCCGAATACCGGCTCGGCGACGACTTCCGTTCCATCGACTGGCGGATCTACGCGAAGTTCGAATCGCTCATCGTCAAGCTCTTCGAGCTGGAGGAGGACGCCACGATCTATCTCCTCGTCGACGCGAGCCGCTCGATGGAGACGAAGTTCCGCTACGCGAGGGAGCTGGCCGCCGCGCTCGGCTACATCGCCCTGAACAGCCTCGACCGCCTCTGCGTCTACGGTCTCGCGGATTCCCTGAGGCCGGTCGTCGAGCCCTGCCGGGGGCGGGCGAAGGCGACGGGTTTCCTGAAGGCTCTCGAGGAAATGGAGCTCTTCGGCGGCGACACCGACTTCACCCTCTGCGCCCGCGAGTTCCAGGCGAGGCGGAAGCGGAAGGGGGTGGTCATCGTCGTGTCCGACTTCCTCTTTCCGGGCGGATTCGAGGAGGGGCTGAGGTTCCTCCGCTGGCATCGCCACGATCTCTTCTGCCTGCAAGTGCAGGACGACGGCGACCGCAAGTGCGACTGGAAGGGCGACGCCACGCTGCAATGCGTCGAGACCGGGCGGACGCGCCGGATCACGGTGTCCGCGGCCGAGGCGAGGGCCTACGAGGCGGCGGTCGAGGAATGGAACACGGCGCTGCGGGACTGCTGCGCCCGCGATGGCATCGGCCTCGCCTCGACCGGACCGGAGATCGCCTTCGACGCCGTCATCCAGGAGATCCTCCGCCGGGGAGGGCTCGTCGCTTGAAGGAAGAAGGAGGAGGAAAACGACCATGTCCCTGCTTGCCCCCGCCTTCCTTTGGTCCCTCCTCGCGCTGATCCCCTTGGCCGCAGTCTACTTTCTGAAGGTCAGGCCGCGCCGACGGACGACGACGGCCTACTTCCTGTGGGACCGGATTCTCGAGCAGAAGCAGGCCACCTCGCTGCTGCAGCGGCTCCGCGACGTGCTCTCGCTCCTGCTGATGCTGCTCGCCTTTGCTGCGGTCTCCTTCGCTCTCGCGAAACCGGAGTTCACCGCCGACGAGCGGAAGGATCTGCTCCTGCTGATCGACCGCTCGGCCTCGATGTCGGCGATGGACGGAGGAAAGACGCGGCTCGAGCGGGCGAAGGAGGCCGCCCTCGACATCGTCGCGGCCCTCGACGGAAACCAGCGGGCCGCCGTCGCGTCGGTCGCCCGGGATCTGGTCTTCCACTCGCATCTCAGCGACAGCCCGCGCGAGCTGGCGGAGGCGGTCCGCTCGATCGGGGCGAGCGACTTTCCCTCGAACCCGGCGGCGCTCCGCGCCTTTGGCGAGGATTTCGCCTGGGCCGAGGATCACCGCATCCTGCTGCTTTCCGACGCGGCCTTCGAGGGGGCCGCCGAACTGCCGGAGGGGATCGAGCTGCTCAAGGTGGGGGCGCCGGCGAAGAACGCGGGAATCGTCGCCGCCGATCTGCGTCGCCTGCCCGACGGGACTCTGGGATTCTTCTTCCGGGTCGCCTCCTCCTTTCCCGAGCCGGTCGAGGCGGACCTCGTCCTGAAGCACGAAGGCAGCGGGGACCGGATCTTCA